>NZ_JBJIAL010000005.1:0-254647 GCF_045310895.1 Mycobacterium sp. SMC-18 | reverse complement strand
AGCGTTCACCATGACTCGTTGATCACAACGCGTGAACCACGCCAGATCCGAAGTCCACCACTCCCCGGGACGCTATCTCGCTCAGAGTTGGAATCGTGTGGATAGTCCTTTGGACCCATTCATCAAGAGTGAGCCCGGGTTCGCGCCGTTTGCGCATGTGAAATTTGTGGCGATGCCACGCGCAAGGCCCATCGGCGACAGCAGTCAACGGGCACCGTTCGCCATGGCGTGTGATCGAACACTGTGGCCGGGTGTCGAAATCGTTAGGGCTGCCCTTGGCGAAGGACGGCCGGTGAGTCGCCGCGAATGTCGTCGGGTCTTGGCCGGATTGCTTCAGAATCTTGTTGCAGGTGTGACAGATTCGGCCGGCACTGATCAGCCGGCCGCACGCCATCACGACGCACCGCGTGACCGTGGTGGCCGGATTATCCGGGTCTCCGCTGAACAACCATCGGTCGTGTTGCCACTCTCCGGGCCGCCAACCGGTCTGCACATTGGCCTTGAGCCACCTCAACCACCGATCATCCTCGCTTTCGACGGCGGCCGCGATGGCTACTTGAGCAACAGCTTCAGTCATGTTCGCTCTTAACTCGCAGCGCTTCAATGCGTTCCACAGCTTCTCTTTTCGCGGTGTCGGTGGGGTGCAGGTACACCTCCATCGACGCCGATGACGCATGGCCCAGCAATGCTTGAACGACGTCCCGCGAAGTTCCGTTGCCGAGCCATCGTGTCGCCGCACTATGGCGCAGCAGATGTGGACGTGCCTCGATTTGTGCTGCGCTTGACAGTCTGTCGAAGAGTTTCTTCGCGTTGCTGTACTTCATTGGTGCGCCAAGCGGTTCCTTAAACAGGTTGACAAACACAAAATCGCAAGGGTCAACCGCCAAGGCTTCGGATCGCTCATGTTGGTATGCCGCATATAGCGCGACGAGTTCGGTCGTTACCGGAATTGACCGCGGCATACGACTTTTCGCGTACGCGCCGTTGGCGTTTACGCGACGCCGCACATGTATGTGTGGGCCCGGCACAGAGCACCCCAGTCGCGTACTAGTCGCGAGGAGATGCATGTCTTCACGACGCAGGCCAAGGAGCTCGCCGATCCGCATTCCGGTGTCCTGGAGAAGCCGGATAAGGAATCGATCACGCTCGTGCGTCGCCACGGCTACCAACGAGGCGATTGAATCGTCTGAAAGCGTATTCACTTCCGTCATAGTCGATTTCAACTTCAAGTTCCGGGACTGTACGATGCGAAACTGCTCATCTTCTCCCCACTCCTGACCGACGGCGCGATAGCGCAATGCCTTCGTTGTCCAGAGTTGTTCGATCAAAGCTATGTCAACCCAGCCCTGGCTCGACGCGTACTTCAGGAACTCTGTCACCGCAGTCAAGATCGCGTTGGCGGTGCTGCTCAAACGAAACCGCCGAGCTCCGCCTGATCTCGCCCGCGACGGATAAGACGTCGAGGTCAGGCTCCGCAAAAACTCGGACAGATCATTGAACGTTAATCGCCGCCAGTCCAGACCAGCGGCTGAACAGTAAGACAGGAACAACGCGATGCGACCCGCATAGAGGCGCTCTGTGTTGAACGCGCCGCCCGAGCCGCGAAGGCCCGCAAGGTAAGAGCAGGCCTCGGGATGAAATTCAAAGTTGTCATCAACAACTACGAACGCGTGAATCCCCGGCGCTAGGACAGCGCGCTCAGCGCGATAAGTGCCCGCCATCGTCCGAAGCTACCGCACATGCCATAAGGAGGGGCGGATACTTGCGAGTCACGTAGAGATTTTGCGCAACGAACTTATGTGACCCGTTACCTTGTCATGGGGTAGATAACGGTGGCGGCTGCGGCGTTCGGCGCCATCCTCTACACGGTGGTCACGGGGGACTCGATTGTCAGCGCCCTGACCAACATCATCGCCCGTGCCCTCACCACCAAGTGATGACCGGGGTGGCGTCACGGTCGAGGCGGCGTTCTCGGTTGCCGCACTCATCGCGGTCGCAGTGCTCGGTATCGGTGGGCTCGGCGCGGTCTCGGCGCAGGTGCGCTGCATCGACGCGGCCCGGGAAGCGGCCCGTCTCGCGGCCCGCGGTGACGACCGTGCCGCCGTCGACACGGCCCGGCGCACCGGCCCGGACGGGGCCTCGGTTGAGGTGCGACGCGACGGCGGGCGAATCGTCGCGCGGGTCCGCGTTCCCGCACCGTTGCTGCCCGGCGTCACCGTGGGGGCCGAGGCCGTGGCGGCACCCGAACCTGGTGCGTGACGAACGGGGCTCGGCGACGGTGTTCGCGGTCGCGCTCATCGTGGTGCTGATCGGGCTCATGACGGGGGCTGCCGCCGTGGGCGCCGCGGTGATCGGCCGGCATCGCGCCCAGTCAGCGGCCGACCTGGCCGCACTCGCCGCCGCGGGCGCACTGGTTGCCGGACCCAGTCAGTCCTGTGGCCGGGCGGTCGCGGTTGCCGAAGCCATGGGCAGCCGGGTTGGTAACTGCGCGGTGCAGCGGCTGGATGTGGTGGTCGACGTGGAGGTGCCGGTGCGATTCGGTCGCTGGCACCTCGGCGACGCGCACGGCCGGGCCCGCGCCGGGCCAGGCTGACGGCAGCGCGATGGTCACAACGATCAGGAGGACGCAGAAGAAGAGGTCACCCCACCCGGGCCGATCGGTCGTTGTGTCACTTGCCATGTCACTACCGTAGAATCTCAACTATGGTTGAGATCAAGCGTATGGGTCCGACCGACCTCCTGACCATCGGGGAGATCGTCAAGCGGACGGGAGTCTCCGCGTCCGCGTTGCACTTCTACGAGCGAAAGGGGCTGATCCACCCCGAACGCACGTCGGGCGGGACGCGGTTGTACCCGCGTCACCTCGAGCGCCGCATCGCCGTCATCCAGGTGGCGAAGCGGCTCGGCATTCCGCTCAGTGAGGTGGCCGAGCACTTTCAGACGCTGCCCGACGACCGGATGCCGTCATTGCGCGACTGGACCAGGCTCAACAAGCGGTGGCGGGCGCAACTGCGTGAACGGCAGCTCGAATTGGAGCGGCTGCAGTCCGAGATGGACCAGTGCATCGGGTGCGGGTGTATCTCGCTCAACCATTGTCTGGTCATCAACCCCGGCGACACGCTCGCCGCCGAAGGGCCGGGTGCGCGGCGCCTGCTGCCGTTCGACGGGTCGAATCCGGCTGGCGCCGAATAGAACTCGTCTGGGTCAGGATTCCGGCACGTCGTCGTTCAGCCGGTCCCCGGCTGCCACCAGCTCTCCGTAGGTGGGCAGTCGCAGGGACAGCAGGCCGGCGAAGGTGTCGTCGGCGACCTGGAGCCGGTGCGCGGTGACGTGAATCGGCACCCACCCGCCGTCGTTGGCGCGCAACCGGAGCACCCGCGATGTCGGTCCGCTGCCGAATTCGACCGTCATGACGGCCATCTCGGCGATCTCGTTGGGGTGCACCACGGTTTCGGACGTCGCGTCGGCGCTCCAGTCGAAGAGCGGACAGGGCTCGTCGACCCACTTGATGAGCTTCCAGGTGTTCAGATCGACCAAGGCCCGGTACACGCCGGGAACGGCCGGGCCGCCCGCGAGCTGCTGCGCCCGGTCGAGCGGGGTGGCCGCCGAAGTGTCGCGCACGCCGCGCCAGTTCATGGCCCGGCAGATCAGCCGATCTCGGTCGTCCTCGTCGGGCTCGTTGAGCACCCGCGCGGCGAATCCGACGCTGATGGGCCGGCCCCGGAAGTCGGTCATTTCCCAAGTGCTGGTGAAGGTTTGGCCCGGTTCGGGTTTGAGCACGGCCGAGATGACCCGCGCCTCGTTCGGGTTGAGCTTGCGGGTCTGCAGGTCGTCGGCGAACGCCCGGCCGTGGGTGGCCTCGGCCGCCGGGTTGAGGCCGCTGTTGGCCAGCGACTCCATGGTGTCGGTCGCGATGCCGTTGGTCAGGTCCCACTTCAGAGGACCGGGGATCATCCGGTCCGGTGGGTCGGCATCGGGAGCGCCGACCCAGACATGGACGCCATGGATGCGGCCGTCGGTCATCTGCACCACTTCGGTCCGGATCACCCGGTCGCTCTTGGGTGTGATGCTCGTCAGTGGCAGGCCCGCGCGGACGGTTTCCCCGATCGCCGACTGGATGGCCATCAGACTCGCGTTGCGCCGCAGGAAAGTGCTGATGGGAACCATGTCCTGGGTTTGCTGCCCCAACGCGACGACGGCAGGTTCGGCGCCGAGGGTCTCGACGAGGAGCCAGTCGTCCGTCATGGTCGTAGTTTATCCGTTTCGGCGCTCTTTGCTCTGCCCGGCTGCGGCCTGCCGCCTACCTGCCGTGGGCTGCCAAAGTGTCCACTACCAGGCGAAGTACCTGGACAGCACCGGCTTTGTCCAGGGGATCGTTCGCGTTGCCGCACTTGGGCGATTGCACACAGGAGGGGCAACCGTGACGGCACTCACACGCGGCGATCGCCGCGGCCGTCGCGGCCCACCAGGTGGACAGCTGCCGGAACCCGCGGTCGGCGAACCCGGCGCCGCCCGGATAGCCGTCGTACACGAAAATCGTTGGCAGGCCGGACAAGTCGCCGGGGGCGGGGCCGGCCGCGGTCGACACCCCACCGATGTCGCCCCGGTCGCAGCTGGCCACCAGCGGCAGCAGGCCTATCGCGGCATGCTCGGCAGCGTGCAGTGCACCGGGTACGCGCAGCGGATCAATCCCCTTGTCCAGCAATATCTCCGGGGTCATGGTGCACATGACCGCCATGGTGTCCAGCGTGCGGGTCGGCATGTCCAGGTCGACGAAATCGAGCACGGTGCCGTCCATGGCCCGGCGCAGGAAGCCCACGACGGTGTTGGACACCGACACCGGGACCAGGCCGATGGCGACGGGCCCGAACCGGTGGATCTCTCCGGTACCGCGCACGCTGATATCGGTGACCTCCCGGGCCGACGTGGTGTACCCGGGATCCTCGGCGTGCACGAAGGCGACGCCGGCCTCGAAGTCGAGTGCGTCGACCAGGAACGTCTCACCCTGGTGCAGGTGGACGGCGCCCGGATGCACCGAGGCCGGTGCCTGCCCGGCGCCGGTGCTGCCCAGCATGCGTCCGGTTCCGGACTCCAGGATGGCGATCTGCCCGCCGGACGAGCCCCGGATGTCCACGGCGGGATGCGGATCCACGCCGGGCGCCGGGAAGTAGCCGGCGGGACGCTTGCGCAGCAGGCCGTCGTCGACGAGGGATTCGGCCACCGCTTCGGCGTCCCACATCCGCACCTCGGCCGGGGTCAGTGGGAGTTCGGTTGCCGCGCACAGTAATTGCGGGGACAGCACGAAGGGATTGGCGGGATCGATGACGATCCGCTCGATGGGTTTGTCGAGCAGCGCGGCGGGATGGTGCACCAGATAGGTGTCGAGCGGGTCGTCGCGCGCGATCAGCACGATCAGCGCGCTCTGACCGCGCCGTCCGGCCCGGCCGGCCTGCTGCCAGAAGGACGCCACCGTGCCGGGGAACCCGGCCAGCACCACCGCGTCCAGTCCGGCGATGTCGACGCCGAGTTCCAGCGCGTTCGTGGTCGCCAGGCCACGCAATTCGCCTTCCGTCAGTGCATGTTCCAGCGCCCGGCGGTCCTCGGCGAGATACCCCGCGCGGTACGACGCCACCAGCGGGGCCAGGTCGGGTGCGACGTTCTCCAGCCGGGCCCGCGCGCCCAGCGCCGTCAACTCGGCGCCGATGCGCGAACGGACGAAGGTCAGGGTGCGGGCGCCTTCGGCGATCAGGTCGGCCATCACGCGCGAGGCCTCGGTGCCCGCGGCCCGGCGCACCGGGGCACCGTTCTCGCCGATCAGATCGGTGAGCAGCGCGGGCTCCCACAGCGCCACCGTGCGGCCGCCGTGCGGCGAGCCGTCCTCGGTGATGGCGGTGACGGTCTGGCCGAGCAGCTCGGACGCCGTCTGCGCCGGGGCGGCCGTGGTCGCGCTGGCGAACACCACCGTGGGTGCGGACCCGTACCGGTCGCACAGCCGTAGCAGCCGGCGCAGCACCATCGCGACATTGGAACCGAAAATGCCGCGGTAGTAGTGGCATTCGTCGATCACGACGTACTCGAGCTGCCGCAGGAACACCGCCCACCGGGAATGGTTGCGCAGCAGGGACAGGTGCACCATGTCGGGATTCGAGAAGATCCATCGGGATCGCTCCCGGGCGAATTGCCTTGCCTCGGTTGAGCTGTCGCCGTCGTAGGCGGACGGTGCGGTGTTGCTGAGGCCGGGAATCGTGGCGCACAGCGACTGCGCGGCCCGCAACTGGTCGTGGCCCAGCGCCTTGGTGGGGGACAGGTACAGGGCGCGGGCGTGCGCATCGGTTTGCAACGCATGCAGGATCGGCAGTTGGTAGGCCAGGGATTTACCGGACGCCGTGCCCGTCGCGATCACCACATGCCGCCCGGCATGTGCCAACTCGGCCGCGGCCACCTGGTGCGACCACGGCTGTGCCACACCACGATCGGTGAAGGCCTGCGCCACCTCGGCGCCAACCCAAGTGGGCCAGGGCATTCGGCGCGCCTGTCGCGGCGGCAGGTCGGCGACGTGCCGCAGCGGCTGCTCGCCGGCCGGCGTGCCGTCCAGCGCAGCCGACAACAGCGTGCGGCCGAAGTTCGACTGTCCCTGCGTCACAAGATGAATTGTTAACCACAGTTCGCTGTGCGACTGTTGCGGCAGCGTGGAACATGGTTGACTGATCTTGGTCGCAGCTTCTGTGTTCGTGTGTCCGCACCCGGGAACGTCGCCTGCGTTCCCGGTACGCCGGAAGACTCGGTGGACCGCACCCGCAGTAACAGAAGGAAATGAAGGACAAATGCCACAGGGGACTGTGAAGTGGTTCAACCCGGAGAAGGGTTACGGCTTCATTGAGCAGGAAGGCGGCGGAGGCGACGTCTTCGTCCACTACAAGCAGATTCAATCCAACGGGTTCCGCACCCTTGAGGAGAATCAGAAGGTCGACTTCGAGATCGAGCAGAGCCCCAAGGGTCCGCAGGCTCTGAACGTCCGCACCGTCTGAGGTTCACAGACTCCGTCGAACGCCCCCGCATCGTCAGCGACGAAGTGGGGGCGTTTCGCATCGCCGGGTAGGTCGCGCCCGGCCTCCCTGCCTTTTGGTGTGAGCTGGCCTACTGTCGGCAGGGTGAGTCAGCTGTCCTTCTTCTCGGCCGAGTCGGTGCCGCCTGCGGTCGCCGACCTGACCGGGTTGCTCGCCGCGCCGGGACAGGTGGTGATGGCTGGGGAAGCCAGAGTCCGGCTCTCCGTCGTCGTCGACGCGTTGTGGCGGGCC
Source organism: Mycobacterium sp. SMC-18 (assembly GCF_045310895.1). Classification (NCBI taxonomy): domain Bacteria; kingdom Bacillati; phylum Actinomycetota; class Actinomycetes; order Mycobacteriales; family Mycobacteriaceae; genus Mycobacterium; species Mycobacterium sp. SMC-18. Next base: position 247,349 of record NZ_JBJIAL010000005.1, on the reverse strand, counting down.
GAGGCGCTGGCCGAGATGATCGCCGAGGCGGGCCTGAAGCCCGAGATCACCCACACCGACGAGAAGACGCCGCTGGTGCGCACCGAGGCCGACGCCCGGCTGGCCCGGATGGCGCAGGACTGGACGCGCGGTGCGGTCAAAACCGTGCCCGACGGGTGGTTGCCGGGCCCCCGGGAGCTGCGCGCGTGGGTGCTGGCCGCGGGTACCGCGGAACCGAACGGCTACCTGTTGGGTTTGGATCCGCACGCACCGGATACCCATTCGACGTTGGCGTCGGCACTTATGCGAGTCGGTATCGCGCCGACCCTGATCGGGACGCGGGGTCACCATCCGGCCCTGCGGATCAGCGGCCGTCGGAGGTTGTTGCGCCTGGTAGAGAACGTGGGCGAGCCGCCCGGGTTCACGGAGGCGTTTCTCCAATGGCCCCGGATTTAGGGGATGCAGCCCGTATATTTTGGCCGCATCCGGTTTGCGTAGGCTCGCGCGGAGTGTCAAATTGTGACTTGCCTTGGAACCGGATGACCGTTAGGCATTCATTCGGTGTCCTAGTGCCGACCAAGAAGTGGAGCGTATAGATACGGTGGCTGACCTCGATGGTGCCGGTAGCGGCAGCCGGGTCCGGCGACTCGTCATAGTCGAGTCGCCTACCAAGGCGCGCAAGATTGCCGGTTACCTCGGCTCCAACTATGTCGTCGAATCGTCGCGCGGACACATTCGCGACCTCCCGCGCAACGCCGCGGACGTGCCGGCCAAATATAAAGGTGAGCCCTGGGCGCGCCTCGGCGTGAACGTCGACGACAACTTCGAGCCGCTCTACATCGTCAGCCCCGACAAGAAGGCCACGGTCACCGAGCTCAAGGACCTGCTCAAGGGTGTCGACGAGCTCTACCTCGCGACGGACGGTGACCGCGAGGGGGAGGCCATCGCGTGGCACCTGCTCGAGACGCTCAAGCCCAAGGTGCCGGTCCGGCGCATGGTGTTCCATGAGATCACCGAGCCCGCCATCCTGGCCGCCGCCGAGAACCCGCGCGACCTGGACATCGCCCTGGTCGACGCGCAGGAGACCCGTCGTATCCTCGACCGGCTCTACGGCTACGAGGTCAGTCCCGTGCTGTGGAAGAAGGTCGCGCCGAAGCTGTCGGCCGGCCGTGTGCAGTCGGTCGCGACCCGGATCATCGTGCAGCGCGAGCGGGAACGTATGGCGTTCCGCAGCGCCGGCTACTGGGACGTCACGGCGGAACTGGACGCCAGCGTCTCCGACCCCGAGGCGTCCCCGCCCAAGTTCACCGCCAAGCTCAACACCGTCGACGGCCGGCGCGTCGCCACGGGCCGCGATTTCGACTCGCTCGGCGCGGTCAAGAAGCCCGACGAGGTGCTGGTGCTCGACGAGGCCGCGGCGGGCGCCCTGGCCGCCGGACTGCGCGGCGAGTCGCTGACCGTCAGCTCGGTGGAGCAGAAGCCGTACACGCGCAAGCCCTACGCCCCGTTCATGACCTCGACGCTGCAGCAGGAAGCCGGCCGCAAGCTGCGGTTCTCCTCCGAGCGCACCATGAGCATCGCGCAGCGGCTGTACGAGAACGGCTACATCACCTACATGCGTACCGACTCCACGACGTTGTCGGAGTCGGCGATCAACGCCGCGCGCACCCAGGCCGGGCAGCTGTACGGCCCCGAGTACGTGCATCCGACGCCGCGGCAGTACACCCGCAAGGTCAAGAACGCCCAAGAGGCACACGAGGCCATCCGGCCCGCCGGTGACGTGTTCCAGACGCCGGGCCAGTTGCACGGCGCCCTGGACACCGACGAGTTCCGGCTGTACGAGCTGATCTGGCAGCGCACCGTCGCCTCACAGATGGCCGACGCCCGCGGCACGACGCTTTCTCTCCGTATTTCCGGCCAGGCCCGCACGGGCGAACAGGTGGTGTTCAGCGCTTCCGGCCGCACCATCACCTTCGCCGGCTTCCTCAAGGCCTACGTCGAGAGCCTCGACGAACAGGCCGGGGGCGAGGCCGACGACGCCGAGAGCCGCCTGCCCAATCTGACCCAGGGTCAGCGCGTGGATGCCGCCGAGCTCACCGCCGACGGGCACACCACCAATCCGCCGGCCCGGTACACCGAGGCCTCGCTGATCAAGGCGCTGGAAGACCTGGGCATCGGTCGCCCGTCGACGTACTCGTCGATCATCAAGACCATCCAGGACCGCGGCTATATCTATAAGAAGGGCAGCGCCCTGGTGCCGGCCTGGGTGGCGTTCGCGGTCGTCGGGCTGCTCGAGCAGCACTTCGGGCGCCTGGTCGACTACGACTTCACCGCCGCCATGGAGGACGAACTCGACGAGATCGCCGCCGGCAACGAGCAGCGCACCAACTGGCTGACCAACTTCTACTTCGGCGGCGACCACGGCGTCGAGGGCTCGGTGGCCCGCGAGGGTGGCCTGAAGAAGCTCGTCGGCGTCAACCTCGAAGGCATCGACGCGCGAGAAGTCAACTCCATCAAGCTGTTCGACGACGCCGAAGGCCGAGCCATCAACGTCCGCGTCGGTCGCAACGGGCCGTACCTCGAGCGCATGATCGCCGATGAGGAGAACCCCGGTGAGCTGAAACCGCAGCGCGCCAACCTCAATGACGATCTGACGCCCGACGAGCTGACCCTCGAGCTGGCCGAAAAGCTCTTCGCCACACCGCAAGAGGGCCGGGTGCTCGGTGTCGACCCGGAGACCGGGCACGAGATCGTCGCCAAGGACGGGCGTTACGGCCCGTACGTCACCGAGGTGCTGCCGGCGCCGCCGGAGGAGCCGGATGCCGGCACCGGTGCGAAGAAGACCAAGAAGCCCGTCGGCCCCAAGCCGCGGACCGGATCTCTGTTGCGCTCAATGGATCTGGAGACCGTCACGCTCGAGGACGCGCTGAAGCTGCTGTCGTTGCCTCGCGTCGTCGGTGTCGATCCGGAGAGCAACGAGGAGATCACCGCGCAGAACGGCCGCTACGGCCCATACCTCAAGCGCGGCAGCGATTCTCGCTCACTGGCCACCGAAGAGCAGATGTTCACCGTCACGCTCGAAGAGGCGCTGAAGATCTACGCCGAGCCGAAACGCCGTGGGCGCCAGGGCGCTGCCACGCCGCCGCTGCGTGAGCTGGGCACCGATCCGGTGTCGGGCAAGCCGATGGTCATCAAGGACGGCCGCTTCGGTCCGTACGTCACCGACGGTGAGACCAACGCCAGCCTGCGCAAGGGCGACGACGTCATGTCGATCACCGACGAGCGGGCCTCGGAGTTGTTGTCGGACAGGCGCGCTCGTGGCCCGGTGAAGAAGGCTGCCAAGAAGACCGCTGCCAAGAAGACGGCGGCGAAGAAGACGGCCGCCAAGAAGGCGCCGGCGAAGAAGGCCGCCGCGAAGAAGGCCTAGGCACATTTGCCGGACTTCTCAACGCAGCTCGTACCTCGCTTCTTGATCGGCGTCCGGCCTAGCTGGCGGCTTCGGTTTCGGAAGCCGGCCGCGGCGAGGCCAGCGACAGCGGCCGCGCCAGCTGTGTGGGCGCGGACCGGCCGCGCAGCTCGACGGTCTCGCCGACGTCCCAGCACAGTGCCTCGGCGTCCAGCGCACCGCTGACCGCGATCGCCGATGCCAACACGTGGCCCTCTTCGAGCTTGGCGAGCTCGGTCAGGCGGGCGGCCTCGTTCACCGGGTCGCCGATCACGGTGTACTCGAAGCGGGCCAGCGCGCCGATGTGGCCGGCGATGGCGCGGCCCGCCGATACGCCGATACCGAACTCCGTGGTGCCCAGCACCGTCACCAGTTCGTCGTGCAGATCACGGGACGCGGCCAGCGCGGCACCGGAGGCGTCCGGGTGCTCGATGGGGGCGCCGAAGATGGCCAGCGCCGCGTCACCCTGGAACTTGTTGACGAACCCGCCGTGCCGGTTCACGGTGTCGACGATGATCCGGAAGAACTCGTTGAGGATCGACACCACCTCGGCGGCGGGCCGCGTCGACGCCAGCTGCGTCGACCCGATCAGGTCGATGAACAGCACCGCGACGTCGCGTTCCTGGCCGCCCAGCTCGGTGCCGCGCTCCAGGGCGCGGCGCGCGACGTCCTCGCCGACGTAGCGGCCGAACAGGTCGCGCAGGCGCTGCCGCTCGGACAGGTCGCGCACCATGTCGTTGAACCCGGCCTGCAGCAGGCCTAGCTCGCTGGCGTCGTAGATCTGCATGTGCGCGTTGTAGTTACCGCGCTGCACCTCGCCCAGGGCCCACCGCAGCTGGCGCAGCGGGTCGGCGATGGACATGGCGACCAGGACGTTGCCGGCCAGGCCGACGGCCAGCGCGGTGATCGCCAGCAGCAGGATGGGGGTGTTGAGCTGGTCGTTCTGGGCGATGAAGGTCGTGTACTGCCCGGCCAGCCGGGCCACGATGATGGCGAGCAGCGGCACGCCCGTCGACAGCACCCAGGTCAGGACCTGGCGCTGGATGACGCCGGGGGCCCGGAAGTTCTCGGGCACGCCGTCGCGCAGCGCCGCGACCGCGACGGGGCGCAGCACGCGCTCGGACTGCAGGTAGCCGATGATCGCGGTGGCGGTGGCGCCGAGCGCGCTGGCCACGGCGACGAACGGCGCCGAGCGGCTCGCCACCGGCCAGCTGGCGATGATGAACACCACCGAGCCGAGGAACCAGTTCCCGACGCTGATCAGCGTCCGGTAGTACGGCATCTTGAGCGCCCGGGTGCGGGCCAGCTCGGTGAATGCGGGGTCGTCGGCGTCGCCGTGCAGCGTGTCGCGCCGTTGCCAGCGGATCACGGGGATCAGCAGCCGCAGACTCAGCCAGGCCGCCACGACGAACGAGACGAACAGGACAGCCAGGAACACCGCCAGGTTCACCGCCGGCAGGTCCTGCAGCTGGATGCGATCTTCGGCCGGCAGACCGAACCGCAGGAAGCCCAGAACGAACAGGGCGCCGATGATGTCGGCCTGCAACAGGCTCAGCGTGAACACCGGCCACGGGGTGCGCGCCACCCATCGGACGAACCCCCTGATTCGCCCGATGCGCTCTACATCGGTGGCCACCCGCTAACCGTATCGGGCCAGGGCGACGGATATTGCCGCTGCGCGCAGGTTCGTGTCGTCCGCGCCGGTTACTGTGGGGCGCGATGAGCGGAGTTTTCTCGCGTTTGGTCGGCCAGGATGCCGTGGAAGCCGAGTTGGTGGCCGCAGCGCGGGCGGCCCGGGGTGATTCGGCTCACAGCGGGCTCACAACCGGCAGCATGACGCATGCGTGGTTGATCACGGGGCCGCCCGGTTCGGGCCGGTCCATCGCCGCGGTGTGCTTTGCGGCGGCGCTGCAGTGCACTGCGGAGGCCGCCGAGGGCGGTCCGGGGTGCGGCGCCTGCCGCGCGTGTACGACGACCATGGCGGGCACGCACGCCGACGTCCGGCGCGTGATTCCCGAGGGGCTGTCGATCGGTGTCGACGAGATGCGCGCCATCGTGCAGACCGCGTCCCGGCGGCCCGGCACCGGCCGCTGGCAGATCGTCGTCGTCGAAGACGCCGACCGGCTCACCGAGGGCGCCGCCAACGCGCTGCTGAAGGTCGTCGAGGAGCCGCCGCCGTCGACGGTGTTCCTGCTGTGTGCGCCGTCGGTGGATCCCGAGGACATCGCGGTGACGCTGCGGTCGCGGTGCCGGCACGTGGCGTTGACGACGCCGCGGGCCGACGCCATCGCGCAGGTGCTGATGGACAACGACGGGCTGTCGGAGGCCGACGCGCGCTGGGCGGCGTCGGTCAGCGGGGGACACGTCGGCCGGGCGCGCCGCCTCGCGACCGATCCGGACGCGCGATCACGCCGGGAGCGGGCCCTGGGCCTCGCCCGCGATGCCGCGACGCCGGCGCGCGCGTACGCGGCCGTGGAGGAGCTGGTGGCGGCCGCCGAGACCGAGGCCATCGCGTTGACGGCCGGTCGCAACGAGGCCGAGACCGAGGAGCTCAAGACCGCGCTGGGTGCCGGCGGTACCGGTAAGGGCGCGGCGGGGGCACTGCGGGGCGCCGCGGGCGCGCTGAAGGACCTGGAGAAGCGGCAGAAGTCGCGGCAGACCCGGGCGTCGCGCGACGCGCTGGACCGCGCGCTGATCGACCTGGCCACCTATTTCCGCGATGCGCTGCTGGTGTCGTCGGGGGCGACGGGCGTGGCTGCGGCCAACCATCCGGACATGGCCGACAAGGCCGCCGCGATGGCCGCTCACGTGCCCGCCGACCAGCTGCTGCGGTGCATCGAGGCGGTGCTGGCCTGCCGCGAGGCGCTGGCCACCAACGTCAAGCCGAAGTTCGCGGTCGACGCCATGGTGGCGACCATGGGACAGGCGCTCCGGGCCGGACAACGGAACTGACTTTGGTTGCGCCGGACGCGTCCCGTAGACTCGTCCCGCCCCGCCTCGGTGGGGCGTGCCACCCTAGCTCAGTCGGTAGAGCAATTCACTCGTAATGAATAGGTCAGGGGTTCGATTCCCCTGGGTGGCTCCAAACTTGCAGGTCAGAGGCTTACAGCTTCTGGCCTGCACTGGTTTCTGGGCCGAATCCCGTATTTTCCCCGTAGAAACAGGTGGTTATCCTGCCTGACCTGCCCATTTGTCCAGTGTTGCCCGCACGTCCGGCCCGGTGGTTCGCCGCTGGGCATAGTGCTGTTCCGTAGTCGCCATCTGCGTGTGTGACAACTGGGCTTGCGCGGCCTCGATACCCATCTCGTCGCGGACCACCGTGGCCACCGACCTGCGGAAGCTGTGCGGCGTCACCCACCGCAACGATTCTGGGAGCGCATCGCGGAGCGCACTGCGAATATTCGACAGGCTGACGTACCCGCCGTCACGTGTAGCCAACACCGGCCCATCCGTCGACGCAGTCCGCCCCAGCAGTTCCGTGAGCACCGTTACGCCGAACTTCGGTAGCAGCACCGTGTGCGGGTCGGCGTCACCCTTGCGAGCATCCTGCCGGTGCACCGACTTGCCCGGTACGCGGCCGTGGTCGATAACAGTCCCGTTCACAGTGACGGTTGGCGGATCGCCGAGAAGGTCTACGTCTTGCCAGCGGATCGCCAGCACTTCACCCGGCCTTGCGGCGGTTGCCGCCAGCAGCTCCACGAACGCGGGCAGCAATACACCCCGTGGTGGGCCGCCACGCTGATGCGGCTGCGCATACATCTTCACGGCCTGGCGCACCTGCTCCAGTTCCAGAGCGGTCAGCCCGCGGGCCGGCTTCGGTTCCGCCTTGGCCGGCTTGGTCGCTGCGATGGGGTCGAACCGCACGACGTCGAACCGGGCCGCCATCTGGTACATGCCAGATAGGACGGTGCGCAGCAGTTCGGATTGCCGAGGCGGCAAGGTCTGTATGTGGGTGTTGGCGCGGCTGCCCTCGAGCTCGGCGATGCGCAGCGCCCCGAGCTCAGCGTCACCGTGCAGGCGCCATACCTGGCGGTACTGTGCTTCGGATTGCGGCTTGATTCCGTCCTCGGTTACCTTCGCCGATACCCACGTGTCGAATAGCTCGGAAAGCGTTGTGCGACCGTTGATTACTCCGACAGGGGCCGTGGTCTCTAGCTCGGTTTTGATGCGCCGCAACAGCATTCGGCGGGCGTCCTCGCTGGAACTGTATGACGTGGCTTCGCGCTCGCGTAATCTGCCGCTGTGCAGGCGCACGTAAACGCTTGCAATGTAGCGCTTTTGGCTCTTCCCGGCCTCATCTTTGAACTTCTCGACACGCTCGGTTATCCGCCCATGCTCACCGGGCTTCATCCGCTGTCTAGGCATGGCTGTCGTCCGCGGGATGTTCGATGCGTAGGTCCACCTCGGCGGTTGGGACACTGATTCCAAGTCGCTCACAAATAGCTTTGATCCGACGATTGAGCACAGCTATGTGTTCCGGGTTGTCCATCTCGTCTCTCGTTGCGATCAGCTCGTCTAGATCGCGCCACTGGTACAGCGTTTCGGTATTCTCTCGCCACTGCGTTTCAGGGTCTTCTGCCGCACCCAAACTATTGTTTCCGAGATAGCTATATATCCCCGAAAACCATTGTGCTGCATTGAATCCCGCAGCATTTCGCCCGGGCATAATCTCAAGAGCGCTCTGGTATGGGCCGGGATAGACGAGGTTCACCGGCGATGTGTTCAATGCAGCCGCGAGGATGATCAATTCGGCTAGGTCAACCTTGCCGGCCCGGTGGTTGCCCTCGATCCGGGCAATTGTCGAGCGCGTGATCGGATAACCAAGCTCCTTGGTTCGAGCTGACAACTGCACTGCAGTGAGGCCCTGCGCCACTCGAAGGCTGGCGACCGCCTGCCCGAATCGTTTGGACCCGGCCTCCTGCCACGCCTTCGCGTCCAGGTCAATGTTTGGCATTGCGCCATCTTCCCGCGATTTAGCTTGCATGTCCAAACTTTCTGTGCAAGTGTTTGGACTTGTACGGATTTAGTCGCATCCGTGACGCATAACCAAACACTAGGAGGGGCGATGCCACCTGGATTGCAAGACGAGATCGACAAGCTGAGCAGTCGGCTGTGGCCTGTGGAGGCCGTCATGGAGCGGCTGAGCGTCGGCAGATCGATGGTGTTCGAGCTGATGGCCAGCGGCCAGTTGCGCAGCACGAAAGTTGGTCGCAGGCGCCTGGTGTCCGAGGCCGCCATCAATGAGTTCATCGCCCGCATTGACGGTGCGGCCTAGATGAACACCACCCGCGAAAATGCCCCGGCCGGTGCGGGAACACCTGCCGGGGCGAACGAACCCGTCACTCACAAGATCGGAGATTCACCAGCCATGCTAGATCAAGATGTAACTTACGAGAAGGTCACCTGCACCGGGGACGTGTGGTGCGGCTGCGAATGCCACGCCTGCACGGTCAGCTTCGAGCACTGCGACCAGGCAGCTCCGCTGATTGTCGACAGCCTGCTCACCGAGGCCGACACGCTGCTCCCGACCCTGCTGGCCGAGTGACCGACACCACAGCAGGAGGCCGGCACGCGAACTTGCGTGCCGGCTCTCCGGCGTCCCGCGAAATCTCATGCACCGCTGTGTACCAACGACTTAAGCCGCTGCTGGGCGATCCCGGGCCGACGCTCGGCACCCCGGCGTGGCTCCAGCTCGACGACACCGACCCCGCCGCCTGGCGGTCCGTGCTCTGGGCCGCACTCCAATGGGCGGTCGCACAAGACGCACGACAAGAACACCTTGCCGAAGCATCCAAAACCATTGCCGCCGCCGAGAACTGGGCTGCAGTCGCCCGCTCGATCCACCGCCGGCAATCCGGCCTGTACATACCAAGGAAGGCATCGTGACAGCAATCGACTATGGCGACCGGCGCCTCGTCGTAACCCGAGGATCCCAAGTCAAAGCGAAGAGGTTGGTCTGGTGGGAATTCGGCCTCGTTCTGCAGTACGCCATCAACCTCCTGGCGGCCCGTGAAGGCAAAGGCAAGTCCACCGTCGCGTCGTCGTGGGCGGCGCGCGAAACCCGCAACGGCGGCGTCATCCTCTGGATCGGCACCGAAGAATCCCGCGAGTCCGCGATCGTCCCAAGGCTCATCGCGGCCGGTGCCGACATGGACCGCGTCATCTTCGTTGACGTCCAGACCGACCTCGGCACCGGCGCACTGGTGTTTCCGCTCGACCTCGTCCGCATCGAGGGTGTCATCCGCGAGCACAACGTCACCATGTTGTTCCTCGACCCCGCCAAGGCCGTCGTTCCGCCCGGATTCTCCGGCAACGACGACATCGCGGTACGCCAGTACCTCGAACCGATCGCCGCACTGGCAGACCGCTGCAAGGTCACCATCATCGGCCTGGCGCACTTCGGCAAGAAGCAAGGCGCCGACTCCGGGCAACTCATGCTCGGCTCCGTCGCCTGGTCCCAGGTGGCCCGCTGCGTCCTGTCCATCGCAGAAGACCCGGACAGTGGCGACCGCGTGCTGACGAACACCAAGGCCAACTACGCGGGCACGGACCGGTCAGTCGGATTCCGCATCGTCTCCACCAACGTCGAGACCGACGACGGGCCCACTGAAATCGGCTCGGTCGAATGGCTCGGCGATACCGACATCGACGCGCGGCACCTGCTCGCCGGCGATGCCCACGACGATGACGCCGGTGAGCGAACTGCGGCAGAGCACTGGCTGGAGGACTACCTGACAGCAAACGGACCCACTGCCTCGAAGATCGTAAAGAACGAGGCCGCCAAGGAGAAGATCAGCGACCGCACCCTCAAGCGGGCAAAGAAGGCTCTGGGCGTAACCGACCGATCCGAAGGGTTTCCCCGCGTCACGATCTGGGACCTACCCAGTCGGGCCAACGACAGTCAGGCCACCCCTGTCACGCAAGACGGTGGCCCAACTGGCCCAACTGAGCCTGACCAGCAAAAACAGGATGGCCCAACTGGGTCAGATTCCCAGTCGGGCCAAGCTTCTGCGTGTGGCCCAACTGAAGTCCCGACTGGCCCGTCACCGGCGGCCATGCCCAAGCGCAACAGGCCAGAGCCCCGCCGGCGCCACCGCACCATCGGCGGGCATCCCGTCGCGAGCTACCCGGCCTGCGCGGTATGCAGCAAGCCAGTCGTAGCCGGACAAGGTGACACGCACCTGTCCTGCAGCAAACAACAGGCAGCCTCATGAGTCGCCGTGTCATATTCGTGGACCCAGAAATCTGGACCAGGACCAAGGAGAACGCAACCATGCCCGAAGGCGAATATCAGCGCCTTGTCGCTTTCACTCGACTGCTCTCGGACGCATCGGCGGCACTGCGACTGAAGGGCCGCACCGAGGCCGCAGACATCCTGCACGCCGAAGCCGTCCACTTCGCCACCGAACGCGACATTGCCAGAGCGATGACAGATGTCGAACTCGACACCCCGGTGCAGACAGTCGACCTAGGCCGGTTGTCGGACGATTGAGATAGACTGTGTCCCAACAACTGAATGAAAGTAGCGGCGCGTTGCAGGGCGAAACCCACGGCGCGCATGGGCGAAATCCAAACTTCATATTGCCGGCAGGGCGACACCCACCGGAGTCTGTAACGAAACCATCCACCATGTGGACACGTCGTTACCACGCGAAAACTGGTTACCACCAACATTTTTCGGGCTCTGGGAGGGGCTCACAACATGGCAATGAAATCTCTTGCAACAGAACTCATGGAGCGCCGCAGCGTTCTCATCAACGAGGCCCGCGAAATCGCTCAGCGTGGCGTAGACGCGAAACGCGACCTCACCGACGCCGAGCAATCCGATTTTGATCAGCGCATCGCAGACGCCAACGCACTCGAGGCCCGTGCCAAGCAGATTCACGACGGTGAACGCGCCGCGCACGAGCTCGATGAGTCGTTCCGCAGCGTCACCGGCGCGTACCCAGGGCAGCCCAGCGCATCCGGCTGCCCGTCGCTGCTGGTGTCCCGCGACAACATCGCCAAGCACGCCGAAGCATTGCGCGAAGGCCGCGTATTCGGCGCCGTCGAAGAAGGCCGCGCCCTGGTGCAGGTGAACCCGTCCGCCGCCAACGCGTTGGGCGGCCCGCAAGCATGGGCGCAGGTCGGCCCACGCGAACCCCTGCATCTCATCCGCTTCGCCGGCATCCCAGTGCAGCAGCTGACCGGCGTGTCCGCTGTGATGCCCGCATTCACCCTGCCGGCCAGCGCCGCAGGCGTGAACGAGTCCACCGCGCACGGCGAATACGACTCGGTGGTCGACGTGCCGCTGTCAGCGCTGCGGTACGGCCGCTGGACGGCCGTCTCTGCCGCTGCACACCAATTCGACAGCCTCGCCGGAATCGCCAACCTGCATTCGGTAGGCATCGCCAAGGACCTCGACAAAAAGGCCGTTGGCGATATCCAGACCGCCGCAGGCACCCCAGTAACCTACGCCGCCGACATCGCCGGCAATGTGCGCAAGAGCCTGCTCACCGTCTCGGCCGCCGTGCTCGTCCCCGTCGATAGCCTCGTCATCTTCGGCACCCCGGGCGATATCGCGCTGCTCGGCGACACCACGCCCGCCAACGGTCCCGACGTCGGGTCTGTCACCGAGCGGTTCAACGGCGCCCGTCTCTATCCCACCAATGACGCCACCGCCGGCCAGGTGACCATCTTCGACCCGGCGTCCTTCCTGGTGTTCATGTCGCAGCTACAGAGTGCGAGCACGATCGACCCGAAGGACGGCAGCAACTCCTTCGGCTCGTGGTTGCACTCGACCGGCGTCGGCCAGGGCCTCACCGGCTCCGCGCAGGCCGTCTACACAGTCAGCCCGTAGTGACTGACGCTCGTTTCGGTGCCGGTCCACCCGCAGACGACGGGTGGCCGGCAACCGACGAATGGGCCGACGACTGCCAGCAACAAACACAGTCGTGGACGAGCCGCATCCAGAAGCAACTAAGCCACTGGTTCGGCACCGCCGAACAACCCCAGAACCAGACACCCGACTGGTTGGTTCAACCCCTAGACCATGTGCCGGGGCGTCAAACCCCGCTTTCGTTTCTCTTCGAGGGCAAGGCCAGTCACGACGGCCAGTGTGAGGCCAGAGCTGGACCTGCGCCCCGGCGCATACCCACAGGTCAGGGCATTTTTTAAGGGGCAAACACGCAGGTGAGATCTTGCTTTTCTCTCCCCGACCCTGAAACAAACGAGAGGAGCCTCGCAATGACCGCTCAGCGTGTCCCTGAGCCGCCGAAGGGCACCGGTCCCAGTGGCCGCGACCTGTGGCGCGACGTGCTCGGCAAATTCGAGCTGGAAGAGCATGAACAGGCGCTACTGCGTGAGGCGGTGCGCAGTGTCGACCAGCTCGACGTACTGCACGCCATCGTCAAGCGCGACGGCACCATCATCGACGGTCCCAGCGGACCACGGATGCACCCGGCCGCAGTCGAGGCCCGTCAGCTCCGTATCGCCCTCGCCCGTGTCATCGCCGCGCTGCGGCTGCCGGCCGACGACGACAGCACCTTGCAGCGGCCCCAGCGCCGCGTTGGTGTCCGAGGCATCTACAGCGTCAAGAAAGGATCTTGATGAAGCGACGCGAACCCGCCCCATCGGCTGGGGGATACCTATTCAACGGCAAGGTCTACCCGACCGAGGTCGAATACCTTGCGGCACGGGACAAATGGCAGGAGCGTCGGCGGCGCCTTCTGGCTGCTGTCACTGGTGACCGGGACTCGTGCGATGCGTAGGCGCGGGGAAGAGGACCGCGACCAGGTCCCAGACGAGCTGTTGGTGTTCGATGGCGACCCGTACCGCACTGCGACGGCGTGGCAGGCAGCATTCGATGAGTTCCACGACGCCCGCGAAGCATGGGCCAAGCAGCACGGTTTGGAGTCGTCGTTCGACCTGCCGCTGCGGTACGTCGGCCGCGACTGCCCGTTCGACCCTTCCCAAATCTGACCCCCGTTCGTTTCAGGTCCGCGCGCACCGCGAGACTTACATTGGCGGTCTCACCTGCGCTTGGCCGGCTAAAAAACGGCGGCAGGTTCAAGTACCGTCCTAGTCCGGCTCCCCGGCCTTGTGCTGATGCGCCCGCACCATGTTGTCGAGAATCTGCTGCTCGGCAGCGATGCGCGGATCGGTGTGTAGTGGGGCCGTGTCGAAGTTGGGTCCCGCGTGGATGACTGCGTCTCGCCAGTCGCCCCCAGGCTCACCGACCAGGGTGTACCGGCCTGTTTCGATTCCGTAGTTCCATGCGTGCTCCCAGGCGAGTTTTGGTGTGCCGTCGTCAGTCATTCGGTGCTCCCTCACTAGCTGTTACCGTCCACAGTCCGTCCGCAGTAGTTTCGGCTGGCCTACTCCGCATTTTCCCCGTAAAAACGCCCGCGACACGCCGCAATTCTGGGCAAATCTCCGCGGACGCACTGTCCGTCAATCATTTTGGTGCGAAACACTTTAACGGTCTATCGCGGACTGCGGCGGACCCTTCGGCCTTATGAATAGGTCAGGGGTTCGATTCCCCTGGGTGGCTCCACAACTTTTTCGCGCTACCGACGTTGGTCGGGGAGCGTGTGCGGGGCCGCGGACGGCGTCTCGGTAACCGGCGCCAACACGCTCGGGTCCACGTTGAACCGCGGCTTGCGCATCGGGACCGCGATGCAGCCCTGGGCCTTCCCGTCGACGTACGAGCATTTCGTCTTGTCGCCGTTCTTGTCGGTCGTCGTGCAGGCCTCGTACAGGTGTCCGTTCCCGACCTTGGTTTCATAGGTCTGGTTCGAACCCATGCAGTCGCTGCCAACCGTGGCGTTGGCGCCTGGCGCGGTCAAGATCGCCGGAACGGCATACAGCGCGGCAGCACTCAGCAGGGCGGCGAATGTCGGCTTGATCATCGAGTTCGTGGTCATTGCTGGATTTCCTTTTCGGGTGGCTGTGGATGGCTGGGCGGGGATTCAGGAGCGTTCGACCTGAACCGGGACGAGGTCACCGGTCGGGATGTGGGTGCCTTTCACGCCCGTCCTCGGCACGGTGATGCAGCCCTGCGGCTTGTGATCGACCTCGGTGCACTGGGTCTTGACGCCTTCTTTGTCGGTCGTCGTGCAGCTCTCGATGATCGAGCCGTTCGACCGAGTGCCGATGGCGAAGGTGCCACCGCCTTTTCCACAGCGGGTCGCCAAAGACTCTGCACCGGCGAGGGGCGTCGTCAGCGCCAGCGGAGCCACGTACAGCGCAGCCGTGCCGATGAGGGCGGCCAGTGCGATGCGCTTGCCGTTTGCGGTGCCGGTGATGGTCATGGGAGGTCTCCTTTCCGGTGGTCGCAGGCCCGGGCGGACTTGCCGACACAGGTAGGAGTGAGCACCGCCCCGGAAGGGGACAGTTTTTTCGGAAATACCTAGCGCGGCGCCAGGAACCCCACCGGCCCGGAGGCGACGCACACCGACAGCGCCGACGTGTTGGCCTTCACCTGGATCGCGGCCCCGGCGCCGGGCAGCCGGACGAACACCCGGTTCAGGCCGGGGTGTACCGGAACCCGGGCCTCGCGACCCTCCGGCAGGGACATGGTCAGGGAGCCGTCGCTGTTGGCGAGGTAGTTGATCTCGGCGGTCCAGTCGGCCGGCAGCAGCGGGCCGTCGAGCGGCATGGTGACCGGCGCGTCGGTCTGCACCAGGTAGCCGCAGTTCGGTGCCGGTCCCGGGGCGATCGTGCGGGTCCAGGTCACCTGGGCCGGTACCAGCTGGCCGGTCGCGGTGAACATCTGTAAAGAGGTTGTGCTGGAAGCGAATTCGGGGCGGTCGCGCAGCAAGGCGAACATGTGGCTGGCCAGGTTCTGCGGCCATGCCACGCGTTGCAGCACCAGGGGATCGACCTCCTGGTCCAGCAGTGGCACCCCGCGGGGCGCATGGGCCAGCGCTGCCTCGGCGTTGACGAGATAGGCGCGCGTCGGGTTGTCGCGCCAGCTGGGCAGGAACGTCGCCCACGAGTACAGGCTGCTGGCCACGAATGCCGTTGCGGCACAAGCGACAGCGCCGCGGCGCCGCGGGGAGTCGTCGAACCGCCCACTCCGGTTGGGTGCGCAGAACGCGACGGCGGCCAGCAGCGCCAGCACCACGACGAGATCGGACAGATAACGCAGCGTCTGTGCCAGCTCGAGGGCGGTGAACTTCGACGACCGCATCAGATAGATCGGCACCTGGCACGCCACCACGTATCCCACGGCGGCCAGCCACACCGGGCCCAGTCGCCGCTTCCGCAGCAGCGACACCGCAACCACGGCGGCGAGAACCAGCCAGCCGAGGACCATGACGACCGGGCCGGGCGTCGCCCACGGGGACGCCGGCGCCCAGCGTTGCCAGTCCCACGGCCCGCCGGCCAGCGTGGGCACCAGGCCGTGCGTGACGGACCGCGCCAGCAGTTCCCACGTCATCGCCAGGTCCAGCGTCCAGCGTTTCTGGTTGACCACCAGCAGGTAGACGCCGACCCAGCCGATCGTGATGGTCAGCAGCCCCAGCCACAGCCGCAGGCCGGCGCGCCACACCGTCTTGAGCGAGCCGGCCCCCGTCACGTACATCAGCAGCCAGCACACCGCGAACGCGGTGAACGGGATCACCGCGGACTTCTCGAAGAACAGCAGCCCGCCCAGGTAGGCCAGGCAGCCGGTCCACACGTACCGCGGATTTCCGGTGCGGACCAGCAGGATGGCGTCGGCGCAGACCCAGGCCATGGCCGCTGCCATCGGCAGCGCGTTGAGTCCCGCCGACCACCAGGCGAACGCCGGCACCCCCAGCGGCGTGAACAGTGCGAACGTCAGTGGCGCCAGCAGCACCGGCCGCCACCCGAGGATGACGCGCAGGGCGCGCACCAGAGCCACGGACGCGACGAGTTGCAGCACCACCAGGCTCACGGCCGGCCAGAACCACGTCAGCGGCGCCAGTCGCGTCAGCACCCCGGCGAGGAGGAATCCGGCGGGCATGACGTGCCCGTCGTGGTCGTTGAAGAGGAAGTCCGGCGACAGGAGGGAATGGGTGCCGGCCTGGCCGATCAGGATCAGGTCGTCCCAGTAGAAGTAGCCGCCGAATGCGAGGACCGCCCGCAGTATCAGCTGCAGCGCCACCAGCGCGGCGGCGGTTCGGGCGACCCAGTTCACTCTTGTCGACTGTACGGGGCGTCACGCAGCAACCGTCGGTATGGTTGCGCCGTGCGAACACTTGTCACTGGTGCTGCCGGGTTCATCGGATCGACGCTCGTCGACCGGCTCCTGTCCGAAGGACACGACGTCGTCGGGCTCGACGACCTGAGCAGCGGCAAGGTCGACAACCTCGCCCAGGCCGAGCAGAACGAGCGATTCGAGTTCGTGAAGGCCGACATCGTCGACGCCGATCTGCACGCCATCGTGGCCGAAGAGCAGCCCGAGGTGATCTTCCACCTGGCCGCGCAGATCTCCGTCGCACGGTCGGTGACCGACTCGCCGTTCGACGCCGGGGTCAACGTCGTCGGCACCGTGCGGCTGGCCGAGGCGGCGCGCAGCAACGGCGTGCGCAAGGTCGTCCACACCTCGTCGGGCGGGTCGATCTACGGCGTCCCGCCGGCCTACCCGACCAACGAGGACATGCCGGTAGATCCGTCGTCCCCGTACGCGGCCAGCAAGGTGTGCGGCGAGGTCTACCTCAACATGTTCCGCAACCTGTACGGGCTGGACTGCTCACACATCGCGCCCGCCAACGTCTACGGCCCGCGCCAGGACCCGCACGGTGAAGCCGGCGTGGTCGCGATCTTCAGCCAGGCGCTACTGGCCGGGCGGCCCACCAAGATCTTCGGTGACGGCACCGACACGCGCGACTACGTCTTCGTCGACGACGTCGTGGACGCCTTCGTCCGCGCCGGCGGGGAAGCCGGCGGCGGGCAGCGGTTCAACGTCGGCACCGGGGTCGAGACGTCGGTGGCACAGCTGCACACCGCGATCGCCGCGGCCGTCGGCGTGCCGGACACTCCCGAGTTCCACCCGCCGCGCCTGGGTGACCTGCGGAAATCGTGCCTGGACATCAGCCGCGCCGGTGCCGTGCTGGGGTGGAGCCCCAAGGTGCCGCTGGCCGAGGGCGTGGCCCGGACGGTGGACTTCTTCCGTCCCTGACCTGCGATTACGCAGAAAAAGATTGTAAGCACTCACTTTCTGTCCTAGTCTCACGTCATGACCTACGACGTGATCGTCAAAGACGGCTTGTGGTTCGACGGCACCGGCCGCACGCCGCAACTGCGCAACCTGGGTATCCGCGACGGCGTCGTCGCGACGGTGTCGGCACAACCACTTGATGAGACGGGCTGCCCCGACGTCATCGACGCCAAGGGCAAGTGGGTGACGCCGGGCTTCATCGACGTGCACACCCACTACGACGCCGAGGTGCTCCTCGATCCGGGCCTGCGGGAGTCCGTCCGCCACGGCGTGACGACGGTGCTGCTGGGCATGTGTTCGCTGTCGACCGTCTACGCCGAGAACGACGACGCCGCCGACCTGTTCAGCCGCGTCGAGGCGGTGCCGCGCAAGTTCGTCGTCGGCGCGCTCGAGCAGAACCGGTCGTGGTCCGGACCCGCCGAGTATGTGCAGGCGCTCGAGGCGCTGCCGCTCGGCCCGAATGTCAGCTCGCTGCTGGGTCACTCCGACCTGCGCACCTCGGTGCTGGGCCTGGACCGCGCGACGACCCCGAACGTCACCCCGACCAACGCCGAGCTCGAGACCATGGCGTCGCGGCTCGAAGCGGCCCTGGACGCCGGCATGCTCGGTATGTCCGGCATGGACGCCGCCATCGACAAGCTCGACGGTGACCGCTTCCGGTCCCGCGCCCTGCCGTCGACCTTCGCGACGTGGCGGGAGCGCCGCCGGCTGATCAAGGTGCTGCGCAAGCGCGGCCGCATCCTGCAGAGCGCGCCCAACGTCGCCAAACTGCAAGAGGCACTGAACTTCTTCCTCGAGAGCAGCGGCTGGTTCGGCCGTCGCCGCGGCGTGCGGATGAGCCTCTTGGTGGCCGCCGACGCCAAGTCGTCGCCCGGCGCGGTGTACCTGCTGGGCCCGGTGACCCGTCTGGCCAACAAGGTCCTGAATTCGAAGGTCCGCTTCCAGCACCTGCCCGTGCCGTTCGAATTGTATTCGGACGGAATCGATCTCCCGGTTTTCGAGGAGTTCGGTGCGGGCACCGCCGCGCTGCATCTGCGTGACCAGCTGGAGCGCAACAAGCTGATGGCCGACCCGGAGTACCGGCGCCGGTTCCGGAAGTCGTTCGACAAGAAGGTGCTGGGCCCGACCCTGTGGCACCGCGACTTCCACGACTCGACCATCGTCGAATGCCCCGATAAGTCGTTGATCGGCAAGAGCTTTGGCCAGATCGCCGACGAGCGCGGCATCCACCCGCTCGACGCCTTCCTCGACGTCCTGGTCGAGCACGGCGAACGCAACACCCGCTGGACCACCATCGTGGCCAACCACCGTCCCAAGCAGCTCGACAAGCTGGCCGTCGAACCGTCGGTGCACATGGGCTTCTCGGATGCCGGTGCGCACCTTCGGAACATGGCGTTCTACAACTACGCGCTGCGGATGCTGCGCCGCGTGCAGGACGCCGACAAGGCCGGCCGCCCGTTCATGACCACCGAGCACGCCGTGCACCGGCTCACCGGTGAGGTCGCCGACTGGTTCGGTCTCGAGGCCGGCACCCTGCGTCAGGGTGAGCGCGCCGACTTCGTGGTGATCGATCCCGCCGGCCTCGACGCCGGACTCGAGGCGTACCACGAGGATTCGGTGGAGTTCTACGGCGGCCTGAGCCGCATGGTCAACCGCAGCGACGCCGCCGTCGTGGCGACCGGTGTGGGTGGCCAGGTGGTGTTCCGCGACGGCGAATTCGTCGAGGGCTACGGGCAGACCGTGAAGTCCGGCCACTACCTGCCGGCGCGCGGCGCGAAACTGCCGGTGGCACAAGCGGTCTGACGTGGCCAGAACTCAACAGCAGCGCCGGGAGGAGACCCGGGCCCGGCTTCTCGACGCCGCGATCGCCACCATCGTCGAGGTGGGCTACGCCCGTGCCTCGGCGGCGGTGATCGCGCGCCGGGCCGAGGTCTCCGACGGCGCGCTGTTCAAGCATTTCGCCACCATGGGCGATTTCATGGCCGCCACGGCGCTGGAGGTCATGCGCCGGCAGCTGGAGCAGTTCAGTAAGCAGATCGCCGAAATCCCTTCGGACCGGCCCGCTCTGGAGGGCGCGTTGATCGCGCTGCGCGACATCAGCGGCAACGCCACCAACGCCGTGATGTACGAGCTGATGGTGGCGGCGCGCACCGACGAGAAGCTGCGGACGACGCTGCAGGGCGCCCTCGTCGAATACGGCCGCAACATCTACGAGACCGCGCAGGAGATGCCCGGCGCCGATCAGTTGCCGCCGGAACTGCTCATGCTGATCGTCGCCGTCATGGTCAACACATTTGACGGCGCGGCGCTGATCCGCGCCGTGCTGCCGCAGCCGGAACTCGAGGACGGCCGCATCCAGCTGCTGGCCACGATGCTGGGGAGTCTGGGCGTTCAGACCTGACGGATCGGCGGCTCGGGATCGGGCACCCGGGCGCCTTCCAGCGCCACCGCGCGGGCCAGTTGGGCGTAGCGCAGTTCGAGGTCCTTGAACCGCATGTAGGCGCTGATGGTCGTGAACAGGAACGCAATGACCAGCGCGTACAACAGCAGGTCGGCGCCGCGGCCGATGCCGAGCCAGTGCGCCACCACCGTCGTGTCGTTGGGGCGCAGGATCGCGTAGATGGCGCCGAGCACGAAGAACACGTAGCCGACCTTGACCCAGGCCCGGGATTGCGCGTTGCGCCGCGACGAGAACAGATAGGCCAGCAGCAGGACCACCGCGCCGATCAGTAATGCCTTGGTCCAGATCATCGGCGCAACCTCCCGCGCAGCAACCCGTCGACGATGATGTTGACGCCGTTGACCAGCGGCTGCCCCTTGGACATCGAATAGTCGGTGTACAGGATGTGCACCGGTTGTTCGGCGATCCGCCACTGGTTCTCCACGATCAGCGCGACGAATTCGCTGGCGTGGCTCATGCCGTTCATGGTCAGGTTCAGTCCGTCGGCCACCGTCTTGTTGAACACCCGCAGGCCGTTGTGCGCGTCGGTCAGGTGCAGCTGGCGGCTGGACCGGCTGAGTTTGGCGACGATCGGCAGCAGCAGCCGCTTGAGCATCGGCATGCGGTCGGGCGGCCGGTCGGCGAACCGCGTGCCGATGACGATGTCCAGATCCTCGGCCCGCAGCCGGTCGAGCATCCGCACGACGTCCTTGACCTGGTGCTGGCCGTCGGCGTCGAAGGTGGCGAAAAACTGTGCCCCGGGCCGTGATCGGGCGTATTCGACGCCGGTCTGGATGGCCGCCCCCTGACCGAGGTTCACCGGATGACGCACCACGTGGGCGCCGGCGGCAAAGGCGCGGTCGCCGGTGTCGTCCCGGCCGCCGTCGTCGACGACGACGACATTGGGGAAGACGGCGCGCACATCCGCGACGACGTCGGCAATGACGCTCGCCTCGTTGTACGCGGGGATGACGATCCAGACGTCGTGATAGAAGGACATGTTGCTGCCGAAACTACACGCTCAGGGGCGCCTGATCGCGCTCAGCGCGGCGAGGTGGACGACGATTCCGACCAGCGGTCCGCACATCAGCGCGACGATGGTGCGGGTCTGCAGGTCCAGCGGCAGCAGCAACAACAGTGCCGCGGCCACGGTGGCGCTGACCCAGCCGATCGCGTAGGCGCGGTGCAGCGCGGCGGCGACGGTCGCGGCCCCGGTCAGGGTCAGGAAGGCGATGGCGACGGCGCCGGCCGTCAGCCAGGCCAGCAGCGCGCCGCTCGCGGCGTACTCGGGCCCGAACAGCGTGCGCAGCAGCCACGGCCCGAGCAGCCCGGCCGCCACCACTGCCAGGGCGCCCAGTCCGGCGAGCACCAGGGTCGGCGTGAGTAGCGCGCGCAGCCTGCGGTTGTCGACGAAATGCGCGATCAGGTTGCCCTGCATGGCGGTCAGCGGGACCAGCAGCGGGGCGCGGGTCAGCGTCACCGCCAGGATGATGACGCCGCCGGTGGCCCCCAGGTCGCGGGACGTGGCCTGCAGCAGCACCGGGAAGCCCATCACCAGCACGGCGCTGGCGCCCGCGGCGGCGATCGAGTGCGCCGATCCCGTCAGGAACGTCCGCGGGGTGCCGGGCGTGTGGATGGCGGCGGCGGACCGGGCGACGTGGGAGGCCAGCAGCAGGATCAGCCACGACATCGACCCGGCGACGGTGGCCCACAGGTAGCCGTCGAGGCCCCAGCCCAGGATGAACGCCGCGACCGCGACGGCGACCCGGATACCCGCGTCGGTCACCATCAGCGTCCCGTACTGCGTCCAGCCGTCGGCCCCGGCCAGCACGCCGAGCAACGTGGCGTGCAGGCAGAAGCCGGCGAGGCCGACGCTCAGCAGTGTCACGCTCAGCGGGGTGGATTCGACGAACACGTGCGCCGCCCACAATGGGGCGGTGCCGGCGATCAGCAGGCCCGCGGCGACGGCTACGAGCGCGGCCACGCGGAGCGGCTGCAGGTGCGGTCCCGGCTGGGGCTCGGCGATGCGCGCGACGCGGACCTCACGGGTGGCCTCCTGCAGCAGTCCGTTGGCCGCGCCGGTGAACAACCCGAATGCGCCCCAGAAGACGCTGAACACCGAGAATCCGGCGGGGGCCAGATCGCGCGCGGCGAGGTACAGGATCGCGTAGCCGCAGAGCGCGCTGAGCACCGTCGCGACGGCGACCCGCGCCACACCGCTGGGTTTCACAGTGCCGGCAGCTCCGTCGTGTAGAGCCACGCGGTCCACAGTCCGCGCAGGGACTGGTCGGTGTAGTTGGCGGCCAGGCCGGTGAAGTCGTCGGTCAGCGCGGTCGAGTGCCGGTACCGGGTGGTCCAATCGCGCAGTAGCGCAAAGAAATTCGCGTCGCCGATGGTGCGCCGCAGGGCATGTAGGGTCAGTGCGCCGCGCTTGTAGACGCGGTCGTCGAACATGTCCTCGGGTCCCGGGTCGGCCAGCAGCAGGTTCTGCGGCAGGCCCCGGAGTTTCTGCAGATTGTGGGCGGCCAGCTGGTCGGCGGTGCGCCAGCCCGACTCCTCGGCCCACAGCCACTCCGCGTAACAGGCAAATCCCTCGTGCAGCCAGATATCGCGCCAGCGTCGTACCGTAACCGAGTTGCCGAACCACTGGTGGGCCATCTCGTGCGCGATGAGCCGCTCGGCGCTGCGGCGGCCGTCGCAGTGGTTGGCGCCGAAGATCGAAATACCTTGCGCCTCGAGCGGGATCTCCAGGTCGTCGTCGGTGACGACGACGGTGTAGCCGGTCGACAGCGGATACGGCCCGAACAGCCGGGTGAACAGCTGCATCATCTGGGGCTGGCGGCCGAAGTCGTATTCGAAGTTGCGGATCAGCCGCTGCGGCAGGGCGGCGGACATCGGCACCGGCGATTTGGCCAGGCGCACCGACTCGTAGCGGCCGATCTGCAGCGTGATCAGATAGGTCGACGTCGGCTCGGCGAGCTCATACACCCACAACGTCTGTGCCGCACGGGTTTTCCGGCTCACCAGCTCACCGTTGGCGACCACCCGGTATGGGCTGTCGGTGCTGATCGCGATGCGATAGCTGGCCTTGCTGCTCGGGTGGTCGTCGCACGGGAACCAGGACGCCGCGCCGTTCGGTTGCCCGGCAACCAGGGCCCCTTCGGTCAGTTCCTCGAAACCGACCGCGCCCCAGATGGATTTGATGGGGCGCGGGTTACCGCCATAGCGCACCGTCACCTTCATCGCGGCGCCGGCGGGCAGCTGGTCGGCCAGCGTGATGTGCAGCTTGCCGTTGACGGTGCGGAATTTGGCCGGTCGCCGTCCGTTGACCTCGACCTTGGCCACCGACAGGTCGTCGGACAGGTCCAGGGTGAACCAGTTCAGTGATGCCAGGGTGACCGCGGTGATGTGGGCGATGCCCGTCAGCCGGTTGCTCTCGACCTTGTATTCGAGGCTCAGCTCGTAGCGGGACACCCGGAAGCCGAAGTTGCCGTTGTTGGGCAGGTACGGATCGATCACCGGCGCAACGCTTTTGCGGTCCTTCTTGTTTGTCCGGGTCACGCGGCCTGCGCCTTTTGTCGGTTGCCGGACTTGCGCTTCTTGCCGACCCACGGGGCAATCGGGTTGCCCTGCCAGCGCGTCGAGGCCGGCACCGCGTCGCCGCGCATCACCAGGGAGGCCGGGCCGACGGTCGCGCCCGCGCCGATGCTGGCCGCGGGCAGCGCGACGCAGTGGGTACCGAGCGTCGCGCCCGCCTCCAGCACCACGGTGTCGAGCTGCATGATGCGGTCGTGGAACAGGTGGGTCTGCACCACGCAGCCCCGGTTCACCGTCGCGCCCCGGCCCAGCGTCACCAGGTCGGCCTCTGGCAGCCAATAGGTTTCGCACCACACGCCGCGGCCGATCGCCGCGCCGAGGGCCCGCAGCCACAGGTTCATCACCGGGGTGCCGCTGGCCGCGCGGGCGAACCACGGGCCGGCGACGGTCTCGACGAAGGTGTCGGACACCTCGTTGCGCCACACGAACGGCGACCACAGGGGGTGCTCGACGGCCCGGATGCGTCCGACCATCAACCACTTCGCGACCACGGCGATGGCACCGGCGATGGCGCCCGCATTCAGCAGGACCAGGCCGGCGCCCAATGCCGCCCACACCCAGCCCAATTCGCCCGCCAGGGCCTGCAGGACGCCGAGGACCGCGACGCCGATGCCGAACGTCACCATCACCGGGACGATCCGCAGGGTCTCGACCGTCGACCGCATCACCTTCAGGCGCAGCGACGGGTGGAAGGTGCGTACCGCGTCGGCTTCGGTTGGCTGGCGGCGCAACCGGATCGGCGGACTGCCCAGCCACGACGAACCGGCCTTGGCCTTGTGCGGCGTCGCCGACAGCACGGCGACCAGACCGTCGTCGGGGACGCGGCGGCCGGGCTGGGTGATGCCCGAGTTGCCGAGGAACGCGCGCCGGCCGACGGTCGCCTTCGCCACGTGAATCCAGCCGCCGCCGAGCTCGTACGACGCCACCATGGTGTCGTCGGCCAGGAACGCGCCGTCGAGCACCTCGGTGAATTTCGGGGTCAGCAGGGCCGTCGAAATCTCGGTGTCCTTACCGACTTTCGCGCCCAGGATTCGCAGCCACCACGGCGTCAGCAGGCTCGCGTAGATGGGGAACAGGTAGTTGCGGGCGGCGTCCATCAGGCGCTCGGTGGCCCACAGCTGCCAGCCCACCCGGCTGCGCACCGGGTGGTAGCCCTCGGTCAGGCCGAGGGCCAGCAGGCGCACCCCGATCACGGTCAGCGCGGCGTACACCGCCATGGCGACCACCGCGGCGACGGGCGTCCACAACGCGACCGGCAGGACTGCCTCTGGCAGCGAATGCGTATGGCGCACCGGCGGAATCAGCACCGCGAGTCCGGCCGCGAGGGCCAGGATCGGCAGTCCGCCGAGCAGCACCGAAGTCAGTCCGTACATCGCGACCCAGATGGGCGCGCGGCCCGGCCTCTCGTCGGGCCACGGGTGGTGGGCCTTGCCCGACTTCACCGCCGGCGAACCCTTCCAGTATTGCTTGGCCTTGACCTTGCCGATCACGCCGGAACCCGGTGCGACGTCGGCGTTCTTGCCGACCACCGCACCCGGCAGCAGCGTCGTCCGGGCACCGATGGTGGCGTCGTTGCCGATGCTGATGGGGCCGACGTGGAACAGGTCGCCGTCGATCCAGTGGCCGGTGAGGTCGACCTCCGGCTCGACCGAGCAGCGGTCGCCGAGCGTGAGCATGCCGGTGACCGGTGGCGTCGAGTGCAGGTCGACGCCCTCGCCGACGCGGTTGCCCAGTGCGCGGGCGTAGTACACCAACCACGGTGCACCGGCCTGGTTTTCGGCGCCGCTGGCCTCGCCCAGCCGTTCGGCGAGCCAGACCCGCAGGTGCTCGGAGCCGCCCCGTTTGTAGGTGCCCGGTTCCAGGCCGGACAGCAGGGCGCGGGCGGCGAACACGGCGATACCCATGCGGCCGATCGGTGTGACGAACACCAGGAACCCGACGAGGATCACCCACCAGTTCACGGTGTGGGCCCAGGGCAGCAGGTGCAGCGCGGCGGCGACGTTGTTCAGGATGGCCAGCCAGACGACCCACTGCATGCCGGCCAGCGTCGCGAGCGGGATGGCGGCGGCGGTCTGGATGAGCTGTGTCGTCAGCGGAACCGGTGTGACGCTTCGGGTTTCGACGAGCGGCGGCGGGTCGAGTTCGTCGAGGTAGCCGGCCAGTGAGCCCAGGCGCGGGTGGTCGTACAGGTCGGCGACGGTGACCTGTGGGTACTTCTCCCGCAGCAGCGAGACGAGCTGCGCGGCGGACAGCGAGCCGCCGCCGAGTGCGAAGAAGTCGGCGCCGGGTCCGTCGATCGGGGAGGCCAGCACGTCGCGCCAGAGCCCGGCGAGCCAGCCCATGGTGCCGTCGAGGTCGGGACTGTCGTCGGCCGCCGCGCCCGCCCCTTCGATGGGCCACGGCAGTGCGTTGCGGTCGACTTTTCCTGATGTGCGCGTGGGCAATTCGTCGACCAGGACGAGGCGCGGCACCAGCGCGGCCGGCAGCGACTCGGCAAGAGTCTTGCGGGCCTTGGTGATATCGAATTCGGGGTCGGCGCTGGCGATGTAGCCGACGAGCAGGGGAGTGCCGGTGGCGGTCTTGCGCACCGCGGCGGCACCACCGCTGACACCGGGCAGGTTGACCAGTGCGGCGTCGACTTCGCCGAGCTCGATGCGGCGGCCGCCGACCTTGACCTGATCGTCGGCACGGCCCTGGAAGTAGAGGCCGTCTGCCTCGAGCCGGACCAGGTCACCGCTGCGGTACGCGCGGCCCCAGCCGAGCGTCTCCATCGGCGCGTATTTCTCGGCGTCCTTTTCCGGGTCCAGGTAGCGGGCCAGGCCGACGCCGCCGATCACCAGCTCGCCGACGTCGCCGTAGCCGACCTGCAGGCCGTCCTTGTCGACGACCGCCAGATCCCAGCCGGGCAGCGGCAGGCCGATGCTGACCGGGCCACCGCCGAGCGGCGCGAGGCACGCGACGACCGTGGCTTCGGTCGGTCCGTAGGTGTTCCACACCTCGCGGCCCTCGACCGCCAGGCGCTCGGCGAGCTCGGGCGGGCAGGCCTCGCCGCCGAAGATCAGCAGCCGCACGGCCTCCAGGGCCTCGGCAGGCCACAGCGAGGCCAGCGTCGGGACCGTCGAGACGACGGTGATGTCGCGTGACACCAGCCACGGGCCGAGGTCCATGCCGCTGCGCACCAGCGAGCGCGGGGCCGGGACGAGGCAGGCGCCGTGGCGCCAGGCCAGCCACATCTCTTCGCAGGACGCGTCGAAGGCCACCGACAGCCCGGCCAGCACCCGGTCGCCCGGGCCCAGCGGACTGTCCTTCAGGAAGATTTCGGCCTCGGCGTCGACGAACGCGGCGGCGTTGCGGTGCGTCACCGCGACGCCCTTCGGGGTGCCGGTGGAGCCGGAGGTGAAGATGATCCAGGCGTCGTCGCGGGTCAGCGGGCGGCCGGCCTGCCAGCCGCGGGTCGAGCCGGGCCCGCGGACCAGGCCCGCCTCGGTGATGATGCCGACGACGCCGGCCTCGCCGAAGACCAGCGCGGCGCGTTCCTCGGGATCGTCGGCGTCGACGGGGACGTATGCGGCGCCGGTGGCGAGGGTCGCCAGGATCGACACGTACAGCGCGTAGCTGCCCGACGGCATGCGGATGCCGATGCGGTCACCTCGGCCGATGCCGCGCGCCGCCAGCCAGGCGACGCTCTCCTCGACGTCGGCGATCAGCTCGGCGTAGGTGAGCTGGACGGTGCCGTCGTCGATGGCGGGTGCATCGGGGTACTGGTCGGCCGTGGCGTAGAGGATGTCGATGAGGGTCCGGGCCTGCGGTGCGTTCGCCGAACGCACGTACTGCGGGGGGATCTCCTGATGCACGGGTACAAACTACTAAGGCTTGGCGAACGCTTCCTGGCGGCGGGCATGCCGTGGCGGCTTCGTTACCAGTTGTTGTAGCCGCCTTCAGGCCCGAGCATGCGCTCCAGCCGGGTTCGGTTGATGCGGGCCAGCTCGTTGCGGACCACCTTGCGCTCGGTCTCGTGGTCGTTGTGCATGCGGTCGGCCATGTGGGTCAGCACTTCGTGGGCGCTCATGGCGCCGACGAACATCACGAAATCGAAGCCGAAGTGGTCCCGGTAGGTCGCCGCATGCGCGGTCAGGGTTGCCATGAGATCGGGGTCGCGGTCGCACACCGCGCACTGTTCGAACTGTGAGCGGGCGCTGCCGGGGCGGCGGCCGAGCTGCGGATAGGCCTGCAGGATCGCGTCCACCGAGGAGTCGCCGAGCGCGAAGAGGAGGTCGTCCGCCCGCCGGAACAGGTGGTCGTGGTCTTTGTAGGCGCGTCCGTCGGCGAGGCTGCCGGCCAGGGGCACGCTGTAGCAGCATTCGTACAGTGCGTGCACCGCCCGCTGCTTCGGCATGGCGTTGAACGCGTCGAGACCGATTCCCTGATGCATCAACACATAGACATCATCGAATCTGCAGGGTACGGGCAGATTTCCTCGTGTTACAGCGGGGCAAATTCATTTATCTGGGGTCTGGCGCGCATCACAGGTATCCGATAGAGTCGAACGTATGTTCGAAAGCTCGTTGATGGACCTCGCCGCCGACGAGGCGGCGTTGTCGGGTCGCATGGCGGAGCTCGAACGGGTCAAGGCGCGTGCGGCGGCCCAGCAGGCCCGGATTGCGGCCGAACTGGAGTCGCGGCGGGTGGCCGCTGCCCGAGCGGGTGGGCCGCGGGTGTCGCGGGCCGCGCTGGGTTCGGAGATCGGGTTGGCGCGGCGCGAGTCGCCGCATCGGGGTGAGCGGTTGATGGCGATGGCCCGCATCCTGGTCGCGGACATGCCGTGCACGCTGGCCGCGTTGGAGTCGGGTGTGCTCTCCGAGCACCGGGCCGAGCTGATCACCAAAGAGGCCGAGTGCCTGTCGGTGTTGGATCGCCGGCTGCTGGATGCCGAATTGTGCTCGGACCCTGCCACCCTCGACGGTAAGGGTGATGCCGAGATCACCGCCGAGGCCAAGCGGATCGCCTACCGGCTCGATCAGGAGGCGATCGTGCAGCGGGTGCGCCGCGCGCCGGCCGGGCGTCATGTCCGGTTCCGGCCTGCTGGTGACGGCATGGCCACCGTGAGCGTGCGGCTGCCGGCCGCCGAAGGCCGCGCCATGCATACCGCGCTGTCCGATGAGGCGGCGAGCACGCTGGCCTCGACACTGCCGGGCACGACGGTACCGGCCGGGTTGGGCCGCACCCACGACCAGATCATGGCCGACGTGATGGTGCAGCGGGTCACGGGCCGCAACCCGGTGCAGTCGCCGGTGCCGGTGACGGCGAACCTGGTGCTCTCGGATGAGACCCTGCTCGGCGGTGGCTCAGAACCGGCGCATCTGGAGGGATACGGGCCGATCCCGGCCGAAATAGCGCGGGATCTCGTCGTGGTCGGCGCGCTCGATGCGCAGGGCGCGGCCGCGGTGCGGCGCCTGTACGCCCAGCCGGGCACCAACAAGCTGGTGGCGATGGAGTCGAAATCCCGGGCGTTCCCGAAAGCCCTGGCCCGGTTCATCGCGTTGCGGGATCAGATCTGCCGGACCCCGTACTGCAACGCCAGGATTCGGCACACCGACCACATCCGGCCGCGCGCGCAGCATGGCCCGACCAGCGTGCACAACGGTCAAGGCCAATGTGCGCACTGCAACTACGTCAAAGAAGAACCCGGCTGGCACGCGGCCACAACCTACGACCGGCACGGCCGCCACACCGTCACACTGACCACTCCGACCGGTGCGGTCTACACCTCTGCCGCGCCGCCGATGCCGACAGGACTGCAAATCCTGACCCGCAGGGTCCATCTCGCGATCATCGACGAGGGATCGCGCCCGCGAATCATGCGCAACTAGCCCTGATGTGTGGCGACTCACGGTTTCCGGCCGCGCCTGGCGGCGCATGATGAAGTCATGGACGGTGTGCTGTTCTTCGACGGCAAGTGCGGGATGTGTACTCGCGCCCGCAATCAGTTGTTGCGGATGAATCGCACCGGCCGGCTTCGCACCGAACCACTGCAGAAGCCCGGTACCGCCGAACGACTGGGAGTGGCACCGGAGCACTTGATGGAATCGGTGTGGTGGCTGGATTCCTCCGGCGAGGTGCTCGGTGGCGCCAAGGCGGCGAACGCCGCGGTGTCCGCGGCGATCGGTACCCGGTTGCCGTTGTGGGTTTACGGCATCCCGGGCGTCGGCGCGCTCCAAGAGTGGATCTACCGCTGGGTCGCGACCCACCGCTACCACTTCCGCGGCGTCACACCGTGGTGCGAATCCGCACCCTCGGAATGTGTTTCACCGTAGCTCTGCCATCGCGCGGTAACCCTCGACTGCGCTGGGGTAGCGGGGACGCCAGCCCGCAGCCTCGCGAAAACGCTTGTTGCTCACCCGAAGTGACCTCGTCATCGACGTGAGTCGGTCACCGAGCAGGAGCCCCAGCCGTCCCGGCCCGCTGATCCAGATGCGGCGCCCGACGGCGGCAGCGCAGGCCTCGGTGTATTCGTGCTTGGTGAGTGGCCGGTCGTCGACGACGTTGTAGGTGCCGCCGGGTGCCGTGAGTGCCGCGACGACGGCGCTCGCCGCATCCGCGACGTGGATCGACGACAGGTAGGTGCCGGGCCGTCCGGGAGAGAACCCGATGTGCCACTTGGCCATGTCGAGGATCTGTTCACTGTGCGCGGCATGCGGGCCGTAGAAGACGCCGAACCGCAGGATCGTCGCCTGCCCGCCGGCCGCCGCGAACCGGCGTGCGCTGGCCTCGGCGGCGTGATTGCCGCGGGTGATGGGGTAGTGGTCTACGGGCTGGTCTTCGTCGATCCAGTCGCTGCCGCCGTCGCGGTAGATCATCACCACGGATTCTTGAATCAGGTTCGGAACGCCCGCATCCCGCGCGGCATCAACAACGTTCGCGGACCCCTCCGAACGCACCCGCTCACATTCCGCCCAGGCGGATTTGCGGATGAACGCCGTGGTCGACGGCAGCGCCGACGCCAGATTGATCACCGCGTCGTGGCCGGCAAATGCGTCGGCCAGCCCGTGACGGTCGAACAGCGACACCGAAACCGGCTCAGCGCCCTGGCTCCGTAACCAAGCGGCTTTCGCATCGCTGCGAGCCAGCGCCGTGACGGCGTGCCCCGCCGCGACAAGGGCGGGCACGGTGTGGACGCCGATGGCGCCTGTCCCGCCGGTCACGAACACCCGCATCAGCTGAACGCCACCGGCAACGTCTGCGGTCCGCGAATGGCGGGAGTATCGCGCCACGTGACCGCGCCGCGGACAACAGGTTGGCGCGCAAGGACTTCCCGCAACGCGACGGTCAACTCCAGCTGGGCCAGCGCCGAACCCAGGCAGTAGTGCGCGCCGTACCCGAAGGCCACGGGGGCGGGGCCGGTGCGGTCCAAGCGGAAGCGGTCGGGTTCGTCGAACACCGCCGGGTCGCGGTTCGCGGCCGCCACCACGACGACGACGCTGTCGCCGGCGGAGATGTCGACGCCGCCCACCGTCTGGTCCTCGGTCGCGGTGCGCACCGTCGACTGCACCGGACCGTCGAGTCGCAGCAGTTCGGTGATGACGGCCCTGTCGACGGTGTCGACCTGTTCGGTCACCAGCCGAATCAGCCCAGCGCCGAGCAGATTCGCGGTGGTCTCGTGTCCGGCGACCGCGATGAGGATGGCGGTCACCACGACGTCTTCGAGCGACAGTTCGGGATCGGTGGCGATGAAGCTGAACAGGTCATCGCCGGGATTGGCCCGTCGATCGGCGGCGAGCGGCAGGAACTCCGCCATGAGTGCTGCCGCGGCGCCGAAGCCCTCGGCCACCTCTACGGGATCGGCCAGGGTGCCGAGCATGCGGATGATCGACGGCGACAGTTCGCGCAGCGACGCGGCGTGGGCCGGATCGAGCGCGAGCCATTCACCCACCACCGCGATCGGCAGCGGTAGGGCGATCCGCGACATGAAATCGAACGGCTCGCCGGTGGGTGCCTGCGCGATGACCTCGGCGGCGATGGTCTCCACACCTTCGGTCAGCCCGGATATCGTGCTGCGGGTGAACGCGTCCCGGACCGCGCCGCGCAGCCGGTCGTGGTGGGCGCCGTCGGTGAAGAGCATCGACGCCTTCGCGAATTCCGGCCCCAGCATGGTCATCGACGCGCGTGCCACCGGGTTGGTCAGCGGGTCGCTCGTCCAGCGGGTCCCGCCGAGCACCTGCCGGGCCGCGTCGTAGCCGAGCACCAACCAACCCTGTGCGGCGTTGTCCCACACGACATCTCCGTCGCGCCGCCGGGCTTCGTAGAAGGGATAGGGATCGGCGGCGTCCCAGGGCAGCCGGGCTGCCGTGACGTCGTTAGCGGACATGGTTGTCCGTCCCGAAAGGCAAGCCACGCTCGCGAACCCAGGCCACGTGCTGACGGCCCAACTCTGTGATCGGCTCCGCGACGCCGTCCATGTCGTCGACCGCGGCACGGGCGTGGAAGGTCGCGTGCAAGGCGGTGAAGATGGCGTTCATGGACAGGTTGAGCCGGGAAAAGAAGACGAGATCGGGCGGCACTGTGATGTGCCGCATCAGGTGGTCAGCATCGCGTACGTCCAGGAGGTTTGCGATCGCGCGCCGCGATGTGTCCTCGGTGTAGGTCACTGGTTGAGGCGCGAGAATCTCATAGATGATGCCTTGGTACCACCGATAAGCGTCATCAGCTGTCAGCGCGGAATCGGTTGTGAAGAATCCACTTTCGATCATGACTGACCTCAGCTCGGGTCTGCGCCCGTCGACCGCTGACCGCATCATGCGCACAATGCGACTACGCAAATCCTCGGATAACACCTTCACGCAGCCGAAGTCGACGAATCCGACCGTGCCGTCAAGGCCGAATCGGTAGTTGCCCGGGTGTGGGTCGGCGTGGAACAGATTGCCGTGCCGGTACGCTCCGGCGATGAACCGGGTGATCACCTCGGCCCAGGTGTCCTTCAAGTTCTGATCGACGTCTTGCGCTGCGGCCCAGTCCAATCCGTCCAGATACGTCATGGTGAGGACACGGTCGCCGGATGCCTCGCGAACGACCTCGGGTACCCGGATGAACGGATGATCGCGGTACAGCTCATGGAACGCGGTGATGTGCGCGGCTTCCCTGCGGTAGTCGATCTCCTCGGAGATGCGTTCGGAAATCTCCGCGGCGATGGGTGTGACATCGGGCAAGACGGTGCCGAGCGTGCTCGCCGCGCCTGCCGCGAACCGGAACATCGTCGCCAGCAATTCGGTGTTCGACAGATCATCGCGAATGGCTTGTGCCACACCGGGATACTGCACCTTGACCGCGACGTCGCGGCCGTCGTGCAGCACCGCACGGTGGACCTGTCCGATGGACGCCGCCGCCATCGGTTCGTCGGAGAACGAGGCGAAGACCGCGGAGATCGGGCGACCGAGATCGTCCTCGACGACCCGCCGGGCCAGCGCTGAATCCATCGGTGGCGCGTCGGCCTGTAGCCGCGTCAGTGCGCGCTGGTACGGCGAGAGTTCGCCGCCGCCAATGGCATTGGCGTCGACCATCGACACCAGTTGACCGGCCTTCATCAACACGCCCTTGGAGTGGCCGAGCAGTTCGGCGTACTGCTCGGCGGTGCGCTCGTGGAAACGTTCGACGGCGCCGGTGTTGCCGGCCTTCTCGCGCAGCGCCGCGACCATCCGGCCACCGGCGGCGCGGGCGGTGAAGCCGGCGACCGGCATGGTGCGGCGGATGCGTCCGCGCGGCACATTCCCGGTCATTGCGCCTCCCAGCGTTGTATGGTGACCTAGTACGAAATATATGACCCTTCTTATATCCGGTCAATGGTGGGGAGTCAGCGGTGGAAACCTCGACAAGGGAACGGACCAAGGAACGCCTGGTCACCGAGGCCATGCGGCTGTTCAGCGAGCAGGGCTACAAAGCCACCAGCATCACCCAGATCGAGAAGGCGGCCGGCCTGGTGCCCGGCTGCGGCGCCCTCTACAACCACTTCAAGACCAAAGAGGCCGTCCTCGCCGCGGGGATCGACAGGCAGTTGGACCGGCGTCGCGCGATGCACGACATCAGCGCACTGTTCGCCGGCGAGGGCGAGCTGCGGACCGAGCTCACGCTGCTCGGCCGGTACGTGCTGAGCGTCCTGAACCAGGAAAGCCAGTTCCTGCAGGTGGCGGCCCGCACACCGGCCGACCAGTCGGACCGCGTCAACGCCGCCTATGCCGCTCTGGTCGACGGCCTCTACAGCGAGCTGACCGACTGGATCAGGGGTTGCGCGCCCCGCCTCGATCCGGCCGACGCCCGGCGGATCGCCGTGGTCGGGGTCAACGCGCTGCTGGGCAAGCAGGCGACACGTGTCGTCTTCCACGCCCCGCAGGTGGACATCCCCGATGACGAGTACATCGCGGACTGGACCGCGATGCTGGCCGGCCGGATCGAAGCCGCGCACTAGTCGGGCAGCGTGACCGGCGGGAAGTACTCGCCTTCCGGCGTCCGGTGCCACCACACCCGGTCGTGCCACAGTTCGTGGGGAGTGGCGTAGCGGTAGCGGAAGATCCGCGCGCGGACGAACTTGGGTGGCGAATCCGGAAACGGATTGTGCCGCAACAGTTTCAGTGTGTCCGCGTCGCCGCGCAGCAATCGCTCCAGTAGGCCGGCGAACCACTGGCGCCCGTAGGTCGGCGAGATCGCGGCGAACCACATCAGCCAGTCGAGTCGCAGGTGGTAGGGCGCCCACTGCCGCGGCAGCCGGCCGACGGCGCCGGGCTTGCCCTTGAATTCGTATTCGTGCCAGACGGTTTCGTCGGTGATGTCGTCATCGTCGGTGCCCTCGATCACCACCTCGCGCCGGACGCGGCCGATCGAGCCGAAGGCGCCGTAGGTGTTCACCAGGTGCAGCGGATCGAACGATGCGTTCATGCGCTGCTGCGGCGACAGTAGGTTGCGCACCGGCCAGTAGCTCAGCACCACGACCAGGGCGCTGAATCCGATGACGAGCACCACGAACCACGTCGGCGCTGCGGCGGGCAGGGGTGTGGCGGACGCCGGCCCGGCGATCGCACTGAACGCCAACACCATCGTCAACCAGTTCAGCCACGCGTAGTTACCGGAGATCACCAGCCAGAGCTGCGTGACCACCACGATCGCGCCCGCGATGGTGGCGACGGGCTGCGGTGCGAACAGCCCGAACGGAACCACCAGCTGCGTGAAGTGGTTGACCGCGACCTCGACCCGGTGCAGCGGCTTGGGCAGGTGATGGAAGAACCAGCTCAGCGGGCCCGGCATCGGCTGCGTCTCGTGGTGGTAGTAGAGGCACGTCAAATCGCGCCAGCACCGGTCACCGCGCAGCTTGATCAGCCCGGCGCCGAACTCGGTGCGGAAGACGAGCCACCGCGCCAGCCAGATCACCAGCACGGGCGGCGCCACGGAGTCGTTGCCGAGGAACACCGCGAGGAATCCGGCCTCCAGCAGCAGGGACTCCCAGCCGAAGGCGTACCACCGCTGCCCGACGTTGACGATCGACAGGTACAGCACCCACAGCAGCAGCCACAGGAGCATCGCCGCCCAGAGCGGCACGAGGTCGCCGGCGCCCGCGACCAGCGCGGTACTGAGTGCGGCACCCGACCAGGCGACGGCCGCGAAGAACCGGTCGGAGTAATGCCAGTGAAAGGTGCTGGGCGCCTGCCGGAACGACACCGCCGACAGATATCGCGGAATGGGCAACATGCCCTGTGCGCCGAGTAGGGCGCGGAATTGCCTTGCGGCGCAGAGGAAGGCAATCAGGTAGACGCCGGCGATGCCACGCTCCAGCACCAGCCGGCTGAACCAGTATTCGGGTGCTGTGAACCAATCCATCGCCGATTCCTGACCCGCCGCTGCTTTCCAGCGTACGGCGGGTCAGGCTCGGGGAAAACGAAAGACTAGTGCTCTTGCTCTTCGAACCGGGCGATCGAGCGGGCCAGCTCTTCTTCGGCCTCTTTGCGGCCGACCCAGTCGGCGGCCTTGACGAACTTGCCCGGCTCCAGGTCCTTGTAGTGGACGAAGAAGTGCTTGATGGCGTCCAGTTCGAACTCCGAGATGTCGCTCAGGTCCTGGACGTTGTCCCAGCGCGGGTCACCGGCGGGCACGCACAGCAGCTTGTCGTCGCCGCCGGCCTCGTCGGTCATCTTGAACATGGCGACCGGGCGGGCGTCGACGATGCAGCCCGGGAAGACAGACTCGGTCAGCAGCACCAGCGCGTCCAGCGGGTCGCCGTCCTCGCCGAGGGTGTTCTCGAAGAACCCGTAGTCGGTGGGGTAACCCATCGGGGTGAACAGGTAGCGGTCGAGCTTCACCCGTCCGGTCTCGTGGTCCACTTCGTACTTGTTGCGCGAACCCTTGGGGATCTCGATGACGACTTCGTGCTCCACCGGGAGACTCCTTAGCTCTGTGCTGATAACGGGCTACACCTTAGACGAGCGATACCCTGCTGAGTGACCCGTACGAGTTCAGGAGCAACATGCGGCCCACCCGGTGGCGCCGATCGACCCACGTGGTGATCGGTGTGGCAGTTCTCGTGCTGGTTGCCGCGCTGGTGGCGGCCGCCGCGGTGATGACGCGGCACGATGCGGTCCCGGCAGCCGGGGCGACGGTCAAGCCCCAGCCCGCGCTCGTCTCGCCCCGACCAGCCGTGCAACCGGTCTCCGACAACGCGCCGCAAGTGGTGCCCGCGCAGCTCGCCGCCGTGCTGGCGCCGCTGGCCGCCAACCCGAATCTCGGCATTCTCGGGGGCCGGATCACCGATGCCATCACCGGCACCCAGGTGTGGGGGCTGAGCGAGAACGTCCCGCTGCAGCCCGCGTCCACCAACAAGACCCTCACGGCGGCCGCGGCCCTGCTGACCCTCGACCGCAACGCCCGGCTGACCACCACGGTCGTGTCCGGCGACACCCCGGGCGTCGTGGTGCTCAAGGGCGGCGGCGACCCGACGCTGTCGGCGGCGCCGCCGGGCACCGACACCTGGTACGGCGACGCGGCCCGGATTTCCGATCTGGCCGACCAGGTCCGCAAGGCCGGCGTCACGCCCCGGGCCATTCAGGTCGACACCAGCCTCTACTCGGGCCCGACCATGGCGCCGGGCTGGGACGTCGCCGACATCGAGGGCGGTGACTGGGCGCCGATCCAGTCGGTGATGGTCGACGCCGGTCGCGTCCAGCCCACGACGGTCGAGTCCAAGCGCTCGACGACACCGGCCCTCGACGCCGGCTGTGCCCTGGCGGCCGCGCTGCGGGTCGACCCCGCCAACGTGACCCTTCGCAGCACCCCTGCCGGCGGCCAGCAGCTCGCGGCAGTGCAGTCGCCGCCGCTGATCGAGCGCCTGCGCGAGATGATGGGCGCCTCCGACAACGTGATGGCCGAGTCGATCGGCCGGGAGGTCGCCGCCGCGGTGAACCAGCCGCAGAGTTTCGACGGCGGGGTACGTGCCGTTCTCGGACAGCTGGCGAAGGCCGGACTGACCACCTCGGGTGCGACGCTGTTCGACGCCAGCGGCCTGTCGGTCAACGACCGGCTCACCGCCACGGTCCTGGACGACGTCGTCAACGCGGCCGCGGGCACCAGCGAGCCCCGACTGCGCCCGCTGCTCGACGTCCTGCCGATCGCGGGCGGCAGTGGCACGCTGTGGAACCGCTACGCCGACACCTCGTCGGCCGGATACCTGCGCGCGAAGACCGGTTCACTGACCGGCACCAACGCGCTGGCGGGCATCGTCACCGACCAGAGCGGGCGGGTCCTGACCTTCGCGCTCATCTCCAACAACGCCGGTCCGGAAGGACGCACCGCGCTGGACGCCCTCGCCGCGGCGTTCCGGTCCTGCGGGTGCGGCACGTGAGCCGGAAACCGACCGTCGGCCGGGCCGTCGACTGGGGCTTCGCTGCCACGGTCGGGGCAAAGCTGACCCGCCCGGAACCGGCGACCACCGACTACACCCGCAACCAGGTACGAGTACAGCTCGCCGATTCGGCGCGCCGGGCCGAGCTCCCGGTGCGCGAGGTGACGCTCCTCAACGAGGGCGCCGAAGTGCCCGAAGCGCGCGTCGTCGACCGGCAGGACTGGGTGCGTGCTGCCGCCGACTCCATGCGGGTGATGACCGGTGGCGAAACCTCCAGTCCCACAGGCCTGGCCGCGAAGCTGGGCGGACGGATCGCCGGGGCGCAGACGGGCGCGGTGCTGGCGTTCGTGTCGTCGGGCATCCTCGGGCAGTACGACCCGTTTGCGGCGAACGGGGGCGAACTGCTTCTCGTCGCCCCGAATGTGCTTGCCGCGGAACGGCAGTTGAAGGTCGAGCCCGCCGACTTCCGGCTGTGGGTGTGCCTGCACGAGGTGACGCACCGCGTGCAGTTCCGCGCGAACCCGTGGCTGACCGAACACATGTCACAGGCGCTCGCCGTGCTGACCGACGAATCCGGTCTGGATGCCGGTGACGTCATCGGCCGACTGGCGGAGTACGTGCGGGCGCAGCGTGACGGCGACGCCGACGCGAATTCGCAAGGCATTCTGGGCATCATGCGCATCATGCAGTCCGACGAGCAGCAGCGTGCGCTGGATCAGCTGCTGGTGCTGGGGACGCTGCTGGAAGGGCACGCCGATCACGTCATGGACGCCGTCGGCCCGGCGGTCGTGCCGTCGGTCGCCACCATCCGCAGCCGGTTCGACGAGCGCCGCCACCGCAAACAGTCCCCGTTGCAACGGATTGTCCGCGCCCTGCTCGGGGTCGACGCCAAGATCGCCCAGTACACCCGCGGCAAGAAGTTCGTCGACGAGGTGGTGTCGACCGTCGGCATGAAGCGGTTCAACGCGATCTGGACCGATGCCGAAACCCTGCCGCTGCCAACCGAAATCGACGAGCCGCGGCGATGGATCGATCGAGTGCTCTGACCCCGCTGCGCGCGGCCGTCACCGCCTTCGCGCGCCGGCACCCGGCCGACCGGTGGTGCGTCGGGCTCTCCGGTGGCGCCGACTCGCTGGCACTGACCGCCGTCGCCGCCGCCCTCAAACCGACCGTCGCGCTGATCGTCGACCACGGCCTGCAAACCGGATCGGCCGACGTG
This sequence comes from Mycobacterium sp. SMC-18, assembly GCF_045310895.1. NCBI lineage: Bacteria > Bacillati > Actinomycetota > Actinomycetes > Mycobacteriales > Mycobacteriaceae > Mycobacterium > Mycobacterium sp. SMC-18. The sequence goes on along the minus strand of NZ_JBJIAL010000005.1, from coordinate 208,632 downwards.
GCTGCCACTGCGGCGGCACAGGCCCGGCAGTTGGGTTGCGTTGACGCGCAAGTGCTCTCCGTCGATGTCGGTACCGACGGCGGGCCGGAAGCCGCGGCCCGCACGGCGCGCTACGCCGCCTTGGACGCCGCCCGCGACGGTGCTCCGGTGCTGCTCGCGCATACCCTCGACGACCAGGCCGAGACGGTGTTGCTCGGCCTGGGTCGCGGCTCGGGCCCGAGATCCATTGCCGGCATGCGGGTTTGGGACCCACCGTGGGGACGGCCCCTGCTGGAGGTGCGGCGCGCCGACACCGAAGCGGTCTGCGCCGAACTGGGACTGACGCCCTGGCGGGACCCGCACAACACCGACCCGCGCTACACCCGGGTCCGGCTGCGCACCGAGGTGCTGCCGCTGCTGGAGGACGTGCTCGCCGGTGGCGTCGCGCCGGCCCTGACCCGTACCGCCGCCGCGCTGCGGGAGGACAACGACGCCCTCGACGCCCTGGCCGCCGGGCACCTGGCCGCACTGCGCGACGGCGAGGGCCTCACCATTGCCGGGCTCGAGGACCTGCCCGCCGCGCTGCGCCGCCGGGTGATCCGCGGTTGGCTGCTGAGCGTCGGCGCCACCACGCTCACCGACGTCCAGCTGCGCGCCGTCGACGCGCTCGTCGCGGATTGGCACGGGCAGGGCGGCGCCGCCGTCAGCTCGCCGCTGCGGTACCAGCGATTGATCGTGACCCGCCGCGCCGGACAGCTCACAGTCGCCGCCCGGCCCGTGTGAGCGACCGCCGAGCGGGACGGTCTTGGTACTCGGCGCGGAGGCATGGCACGCTGTTGCCGTGGATCTGTATCCGGGTGACATCAAGTCGGTTCTCCTGTCTCAGGAGCAGGTTCAGGCGCGCATCGCCGAGATGGCCGCGCTGATCGCCGAGGACTACCGCGCCGACGCGGGCGACCAGGATCTCCTGCTGATCACGGTGCTCAAGGGCGCGGTCATGTTCGTCACCGACCTGGCCCGCGCGATCCCGCTGCCGACCCAGCTCGAGTTCATGGCGGTCAGCTCGTACGGGTCGTCGACCTCGTCGTCGGGCGTCGTGCGCATCCTCAAGGACCTCGACCGCGACATCAGCGGCCGTGACGTGCTGATCGTCGAGGACATCATCGACTCGGGCCTTACGCTGTCGTGGCTGCTGCGCAACCTCGCGACGCGGGGCCCGCGCTCCCTACGGGTGTGCACGCTGCTGCGCAAGCCCGACGCCATGCGCGCCGACATCGACGTCGCACACATCGGCTTCGACATCCCCGACGAGTTCGTCGTCGGCTACGGCCTGGACTACGACGAGCGCTACCGTGACCTGCCGTACATCGGCACGCTCGATCCGAAGGTGTACGAACAGCACTAGTCGGAGCAGAATCCGGAGCATGGACACCGCCCTCCGGATCTGCCCCTTCTGCGAAGCCACCTGCGGCCTGACCCTCACCCTCGAGGACGGCCGTGTCACGGGCGCGCGTGGTGATCACGATGACGTCTTCAGCGCGGGCTTCATCTGCCCCAAGGGCGCCAGCTTCGGTGAGCTCGACAACGATCCGGACCGGCTGACCCGCCCGCTCGTCCGCCGTGACGGCGTACTGACCGAGGCCACCTGGGACGAGGCCTACGCTGTCGTCGCCGATCGGCTCGGCGCGGTGATCGCCGCGCACGGCGGCGCGTCGGTCGGGGTCTACCTCGGCAACCCGAACGCGCACACGATCGCGGGTGCGCTGTATGCCCCGCTGATCCTCAAAGCCCTGGGCACCCGCCAGGTGTTCAGCGCCAGCACGCTCGACCAGATGCCCAAACACGTTGCGCTGGGCCTGATGTTCGGCAGCCCGGGCGCGTTCACCGTGCCCGACCTCGACCGCACCGACCATCTCGTGATCATCGGCGCGAATCCGCTGGTGTCCAACGGCAGCGTGACCACGGCCGCCGATTTCCCCGGCAAGCTGCGGGCGCTGAAGAAGCGCGGCGGCAAGCTCGTCGTGATCGACCCGGCGCGCACCCAGACCGCCAAGCTCGCCGACCGGCATCTGGCGCCGCGCCCCGGGACCGACGCGGCGCTGCTGCTCGCCGTCGTGCATGTGCTGTTCGACGAAGGTCTGGTCGATCTCGGTGCGAACGCCGAGCACGTCATCGGCGTGGAGCAGGTCCGCGCGCTGGCCGCCGACTTCGCGCCCGAGGCTGTCGAACAGGCCTGCGGCGTCGGCGCCGACGAGATCCGCGAACTGGCCCGTGAGCTCGCGGGGGCGCCGACGGCGGCGGTGTACGGCCGGATCGGCACCTCCACAGTCGAATTCGGCACGATCGGCAGCTGGCTCGTCGACGTCATCAACATCCTCACCGGCAACCTGGACCGGCCCGGCGGGGTGATGTTCCCGCTCGGCGCCGCGGTCCCGGCGCCGCGGCCACCGAAGCCGGGCCGCGGCTTCCGGACGGGCCGGTGGGCCAGTCGGGTCTCGGGCTACCCCGAGGTGATGTCCGAATTGCCGGCCACCGCGCTCGCCGAGGAGATCGACACCGCGGGCGAGGGGCAGATCAAGGCGATGATCACCATCGCCGGGAACCCGGTGCTGTCCGCGCCGGACGGCGACCGGCTCGACAAGGCCTTGGACAGTGTCGAATTCATGCTGTCGGTCGACCCGTATCTCAACGAGACCACGCGGCACGCCGACGTCATCCTGCCGCCGCCCCCGCCTTCGCAGAGTCCGCATTTCGACGTGCTGCTCAACAACCTCGCGGTGCGCAACAACGTGCGATACTCGCCGCCGGTGCTGCCGCTGGCCGACCGGCCGGGCGAGGCCGAAATCCTGTCGCGTATCGCGTTGATCCTGACCGGTCTTGGGGCACAAGCGGATCCCGCCCTGGTCGACGCGCAGGTGATCGCGCTGACCTTGGCCAAGGAGACGCAAGACCCGGATTCCCCGGTCGCCGGCCGCGACGTCGACGAACTGACGGCCATGCTCCCCGCCAGCCCCGGCTATGAGCGCCGCCTCGACATGATGCTGCGGCTCGGGCCCTACGGTGACGCCTTCGGCGCCAAGCCCGACGGGCTAACCCTCGAAAAGCTCAAGGCCAACCCGCACGGCATCGACCTGGGCGCCATGCGGCCGAGAATCCCTGAGGTGCTCCGAACCCCCAGCGGCAGAATCGAACTCGCGCCGGAGCCGATCGTCGCCGACGTGGCACGACTACGCGAGGCGCTGAGCCGCTCGGCCGGCGGCTTCCTGCTCATCGGCCGCCGCCACCTGCGCTCCAACAACAGCTGGATGCACAACCTGCCCGCGCTCTCGGGTGGCTCCAACCGCTGCACGCTGCAGATTCACCCCGACGACGCCGCCGACCTCGGCCTCACCGACGTCGCGATCATCAAGGGCCCGGGCGGCGAACTGCTGGCCCCGATCGAGGTGACGGACGTGATGCGGCGCGGCGTGGTGTCGCTGCCGCACGGTTGGGGCCACAACCGCGGTGGCACCGGTCAGCAGCTCGCGAGCAGCCATCCGGGCGTCAACGTCAACCAGCTCAACGACGGCACCCACCTGGACCGGTTGTCGGGCACCGCGGTGCTGAACGGCATTCCGGTCGAAATTGCCGCGGCGGGCTAACCGAGTTCCCAGATCACCGTCACCGAGAAGCTGACGGTCTGCTGACCGGGGGACAGCGGCACGGCTTCGGCCATCGCCATCCGCGGCGCCGGCAACGGCGTCGGGGTGGTGCCGCCGGTGGCCTCGGAGATCGAGATCACCTTGCCGAGGCTCAACCCGGACAGCTGCGCGTACTGCTGCGCGCGGTCCTTGGCGTCGTCGAAGGCGTGCGTGCGGGCGTCTTTCACCAGCTGCGAGTCGTCGTCGATCGAGTACGCGACGTTGCTGATCCGCGTGGCATTACCGCCCGCGGTGACGATCTTCGCCAGCACCTGCGACGCGGTGTCGAGCTTGCGGACCTTGATGTCGATGGTATTGCTGGCCCGGTATCCGGTGATGACGGCGTCGCGGTAGTCCGGCTGCAGCTCGACCTGCTTGGTGGCGATGTCCTTGTTGTCGATGCCCGCCCCGGACAGCGCATCGATCACGGCCTGCTGACGGCTGCTGGTCTGGTTCATGGCGGCGGTGACGTCGGGCGCCGTCGCCTCGATGGACGCGGTGACGTTCAGGGTGTCCGGCGTGCCCTGGACCTTGCCGTTGCCGACGACTGTGACCTGGCGGCTCTCCGGCTTGGCGTCGTCGGAACCGCAGCCGGCGACGCCGACGGTGGTGGCGATCGCAAGTCCGGCGAGGGTCAGGGCGGCAGTACGTCGGGTCGCAAATGGCATGGTTGTCAGCGTACCGACGCGTCTTTGTTGTGCTCGGCGATCGCGTTGCCGACGGCCTCGCCAACCCGGCCGAACAGCTGGTCGCGCAGGCCTTTTGCCCATTCGTGCGAGGCGCGTGGCGCGGTGAGCTGGCCCTTGAAATGGGGGATCACCTCGCGGGCGAACAGTTCGTAAGAGTGCATGGTGGCGGCAGGCGGCGCCCAGTCGTGGCCCAGCATCAGGAACGTGCCGAAGCCGCCGGACCGGTCCAGCATGTCCTGGATGTAGCCGATGCAGTCGGCGGGCGTGCCGATACAGCAATTGCCTTTGGCCGCATAGTCTTCGACGAACTGCCGGGACGTCGGCGCCGGTCCGGTCTGGCTGCCCAGCGGGACGAAGCCGGCCGCGCCGAAGTAGTTCGAGAAATCCTCCAGACCGTAGGTGCAGTCCTCGATGGCCTGCTCCCGGGTGTCGGCCAGGTGCACGACGCCCAGCACCCGCCAGCTGCGCCGGTCGGGCTCGGGCCGGCCGGCTTTCGCGGCCTGGTCGCACACCAGGTCCCACGTGGTCTCGAGGGCGGCGTAGCCGCCGGGCACCGACATCGACAGCGACAGCAGCGACGTGCCCAGCTGCCCGGCCAGTCGCGGACCGGAAGGGGAAACCATTGCCGCCGTGGATATCTCGGGATACGGCCAAGTGTACGGCCGGATGTGCAGCGCGGCGTCGCGCAGCGTGAACCAGTCGGTCTCCCGCGTGATGCGCTCGTCGGGTGCGGCGCGGAACAGGGCCAGGATGGCCTCGAGGGATTCCTGCTGCATGCGGCGCTGGTCGACGGGGTCGATGCCCATCATGTAGGCGTCCGACGGCAGCGCGCCCGGACCGGTCCCGAACATCACCCGGCCGCGGGTCAGATGGTCGAGCAGTACCCAGCGGTCGGCGACCATCAGCGGGTGGTGGTACGGCAGCGACACCACGCCCGGTGCCGAATCGGATGTTCTTGGTGCGTTCGGCGGCCGTGGCGATGAAAACCTCGGGGCAGGCGATCAATTCGTACCCGCCGGAATGGTGTTCGCCGTACCAGACCTCGTCGTAGCCCAGCCGGTCCAGCCGGACGGTGCGTTCCAGGTCGTATTCCAGTGCGGTGGTGGGAGATTGGCCGACCGGGTGGAACGGTGTGATGAAGGCCCCGAAATCCAGTGGGCGACCCGTCATTTCACTCCTCCGATGAAGTCGATGAGGATGGCGTTGACCTCGTCGGGCCGTTCCTGCTGCAGCCAGTGCCCGGCGCCGTCGATCATGACCTCGCGGTAGTCGCCGGTGACGACGTCCCGCACCCGGTCGCGCGGCGTGAAGCTCAGGACCGGATCGGCAGTGCCGCCCACGAACAGTGTCGGCACCGTGATGGTCGCGGCGGGGGTGGTCTCCGTCAGCTTCCAGTTCCGGTCGAAGTTGCGGTACCAGTTCAGCGGACCGGTGAAACCGCTCTCGGTGAAAGCCCTGACGTACGTCTCGAATTCGTCTTCGGGGAGCCAGTCCGGCAGCGGCGGCAGCGGGGTGTCCGCCAGCGAGTCCGGCGGCGCGGCGAAGCCTTCCTCCGCGACCATCCGGCGCATCGTGCTGCGCGGATCGCGGCCCAGTGCCGAGTCGGCCACGCCCGGCTCCTGGAAGTACAGGATGTAGAAGTAGTTGTCGCCGACCCGCCGGCGCCAGATTTCCGTCGGCGGCGCCGATGCCCGCGGCACCGGCGGCACACTCAGCGCGGCGACCGCCCGCACCCGGTCGGGGTGCAGCAGTGCGAAGTTGCACACCACGGGCGAGCCCCAGTCGTGCCCGACGACCACCGCGCGCTCGGCGCCGACGTCGTCGAGCAGTCCGGCCAGGTCCCCGGTGAGGTGGATGATGTCGTAGTCCTCGATGGCTGCCGGGCGCGACGAACAGCCGTAGCCGCGTTGGTCGGGGGCCAGTACGTGGTAGCCGGCCGCGGCGAGCGCCGGGATCTGGTGCCGCCAGGAGTGCGCGAGCTCGGGGAAGCCGTGCGCCAGCACCACGACTGGTGCGCCGCGGTCGCCGGCTTCGGTGACCTGCAGCTGCACGCCATTGGTCTCGACTAACCGTTTGGTGGACGTCATCACCGTTTCACCAAAGCACAGGTTTCCCTCCGGGAACTGCCGATCGTTTGCATAGCGGTAACCTGTGAACTATCCCGCATCTGTGTATCGGAAGGACCTGGCCGACGAGTATTCGCCGGCCGAAATATGTCGATGAAGCGAAAAAACGTCATCCGCACCCTGACCGTCGTCGCGGTCGTGTTGCTGCTGGGTTGGTCTTTCTTCTATTTCAGTGATGACACGCGCGGTTATCACCAGGTCGACACGTCTGTCGCGGTCGCCCAGATCAACGCCGGGAACGTCACCGGCGCCCAGATCGACGATCGCGAACAGCAGGTCCGGCTGGACCTGAAGAGCGTCAGCGCCGACACCGACAACAGCAACAAGATCATCACGTCGTTCCCGACGGGCTATGCGGTGCCGCTGTTCGATGCGCTCAACGGCAAGAACGTCAAGACCAAGACCGTCGTCAACCAGGGCAGCATCCTCAGCTCGCTGCTGATCTACCTGCTGCCGCTGCTGCTGCTCGTCGGCCTGTTCTTCATGTTCTCCCGCATGCAGGGCGGCGGCCGCATGGGCTTCGGCTTCGGCAAGTCGCGCGCCAAGATGCTCGGCAAGGACATGCCGAAGACGACGTTCGCCGACGTCGCGGGTGTCGACGAGGCCGTCGAAGAGCTCTACGAGATCAAGGACTTCCTGCAGAACCCGAGCCGCTACCAGGCCCTCGGCGCCAAGATCCCCAAGGGCGTGCTGCTGTACGGCCCGCCGGGAACGGGTAAGACGCTGCTGGCCCGCGCGGTCGCCGGTGAGGCCGGGGTTCCGTTCTTCACGATTTCCGGTTCGGACTTCGTCGAGATGTTCGTCGGTGTGGGCGCCTCCCGCGTGCGTGACCTGTTCGAGCAGGCCAAGCAGAACAGCCCGTGCATCATCTTCGTCGACGAGATCGACGCCGTCGGCCGCCAGCGCGGCGCCGGCCTGGGCGGTGGCCACGACGAGCGCGAGCAGACGCTGAACCAGCTGCTGGTCGAGATGGACGGCTTCGGCGACCGCCAGGGCGTCATCCTGATCGCCGCCACCAACCGGCCCGACATCCTCGACCCGGCCCTGCTGCGCCCCGGCCGCTTCGACCGGCAGATTCCGGTCTCGGCACCCGACCTGGCCGGCCGCAAGGCCGTGCTGCGGGTGCACTCGGCCGGCAAGCCCATCGCCCCCGACGCCGACCTCGACGGCCTGGCCAAGCGCACCGTCGGCATGTCCGGCGCCGACCTGGCCAACGTCATCAACGAGGCCGCGCTGCTGACCGCCCGCGAGAACGCCACCGTGATCACCGGCCCGGCGCTGGAGGAAGCCGTCGACCGTGTCGTCGGTGGTCCGCGCCGCAAGGGCCGCATCATCAGCGAGCTGGAAAAGAAGATCACCGCGTACCACGAGGCCGGGCACACGCTGGCCGGCTGGGCCATGCCGCACCTGGACCCGGTGTACAAGGTGACGATCCTGGCCCGCGGCCGCACCGGTGGGCACGCCGTCGCCGTCCCCGAGGACGACAAGGGCATGCAGACCCGCTCCGAGCTCATCGCGCGGCTGGTCATGGCCATCGGCGGCCGGGCCGCCGAGGAGCTGATCTTCCGTGAGCCCACGACCGGCGCGGTGTCCGACATCGAGAACGCCACCAAGATCGCCCGCGCCATGGTCACCGAGTTCGGCATGAGCGCCAAGCTGGGCGCCGTCCGGTACGGCACCGAGCACGGTGATCCCTTCTTGGGCCGCACCATGGGCACCCAGGCTGACTTCGGCCACGAGGTCGCCCGCGACATCGACGACGAGGTGCGCAAGCTCATCGAGGCCGCGCACACCGAGGCGTGGGACGTGCTGACGCAGTACCGCGACCAGCTGGACGCCCTGGCCGGCGAGCTGCTCGAGAAGGAGACGCTGCACCGGCCCGACCTGGAGCGCATCCTGGCCGACGTCGAGAAGCGGCCCCGCCTGACGCTGTTCGACGACTTCGGTGGCCGGATTCCGTCGGAGAAGCCGCCCATCAAGACGCCCGGCGAGCTGGCCATCGAGCGCGGCGAGCCGTGGCCCCCGCCCGTCAAGGAGCCGGCGTTCAAGGCGGCCATCGCCGCGGCCAGCCAGGCCGCCGCCGGATCCGGCGTGAACGGCACCAACGGCGCGCACGCCGCGCCGAACGGCCAGCCCCAGCACGGGCAGACCCAGCCGAATTACGGCGCACCCGCGGGCTGGCAGGCCCCGGGCTGGCCGCCCCAGGGACCGCAGCAGCACGGCCACGGCCACCACGCCCAGCCGGGCCAGTGGTACCCGCAGCCGGGCTGGGGACAACCCGGTCCGTCGCAGGGCTACCAGCCGTACCCGCAGCAGCCGGCGCCGCCGCCTGCCAAACCCAACGACGAGTAGGCGCATAGATGACGCGGTCGCAGATCCATTCGGCCAGGCTCACCCCGCCGAAGTTCGATCACGATCGAGCCGAGGCAGCAGTGCGTGAGCTGCTGCTCGCCGTGGGCGAGGACCCGGACCGGGACGGGCTCCGGGACACCCCCGGCCGCGTCGCGCGCGCCTTCGAAGAGATTTTCGGCGGGCTGTACACCGACCCCGACTCGGTGCTCGACACCACGTTCGACGAGGGGCACGACGAGCTGGTGCTGGTCAAGGACATCCCGATGTATTCGACCTGCGAGCACCACCTGGTGTCGTTCCACGGCGTCGCGCATGTCGGCTACATCCCGGGTGAGGACGGCCGGGTGACGGGACTGTCGAAGATCGCCCGCCTGGTCGACCTGTACGCCAAGCGGCCCCAGGTGCAGGAACGGCTGACCGGCCAGATCGCCGACGCGCTGATGCGCAAGCTGAATCCGCAGGGCGCCATCGTGGTGGTCGAGGCCGAGCACCTGTGCATGGCGATGCGCGGCGTCCGCAAGCCCGGCGCGGTGACCACCACCTCGGCGGTGCGCGGCCAGTTCAAGACCTGCGCGTCGTCGCGAGCCGAGGCGCTGGATCTGATCCTGCGGAAGTGAACCCCGTCCGCACGCGCGTGATGGGCGTGGTCAACGTCACCGCCGACTCGTTCTCCGACGGCGGCCGCTTCCTCGACCACGACCGCGCCATCGAGCACGGTCTGGAGCTGGCGGCGCAGGGAGCGCAGATCATCGACGTCGGCGGGGAATCCACGCGGCCCGGCGCGGCCCGGCTGGATCCCGAGGTCGAACGCGGCCGCGTCCTGCCGGTGATCAGAGAGCTTGTGGCACAAGGCATCACGGTCAGCGTCGACACCATGCACGCCGACGTGGCCGAGGCCGCGCTGGAATGCGGCGTGCACATCGTCAACGACGTGTCAGGGGGCCGGGCCGACCCGAACATGGCCCCGCTGCTGGCCGGCGCGCGGGTGCCGTGGGTGCTGATGCACTGGCGCGAGGTCGACGCCGCGCAGCCGCACCGGATTCCGGAGTACCCCGACGTCGTGGCCGATGCCCGGGCCGAACTGCTCACCGCGGTCGACGACGCGGTGGCGGCCGGCGTGGAGCCGGGCAACCTGATCATCGATCCGGGCCTGGGCTTCGCCAAGTCCGCGCAGCACAATTGGGCGCTGCTGCGGGCGCTGCCCGAGTTCGTGGCCACCGGTATCCCGGTGCTGGTCGGGGCGTCGCGCAAGCGGTTCCTCGGCACCCTGCTGGCGGATGCCGACGGCACGCCGCGCGAGCCCGACGGCCGGGAGACGGCCACCGCGGTGATCTCGGCGCTGGCGGCGCAGCAGGGCGCGTGGGGAGTGCGGGTGCATGATGTGCAGGCGTCGGTGGATGCGGTGAAGGTGGTGCAGGCCTGGCATGGCTGATCGAATCGAATTGCGCGGCTTGACCGTTCGCGGGAATCACGGCGTCTTCGACCATGAACGCGAGGACGGCCAGGACTTCGTCGTCGACATCACGGTGTGGATCGACCTGGCCGCCGCCGCGCTGAGCGACGAGCTGTCGGACACCCTGGACTACGGCAAGCTGGCGCAGCAGGCCGCCGACATCATCGCCGGGCCGCCGCGGAATCTGATCGAGACGGTGTCGGCCGAGATCGCCGACTCGGTGATGACCGACCAGCGTGTCCACGCCGTCGAGGTGGTGCTGCACAAGCCCAGCGCGCCGATCCCGTTGACGTTCAAGGACGTTGCGGTGGTGGCGCGCCGGTCGAGGCGGGGCGGCCGAGGGTGACGACCGTGGTCCTGTCCATCGGCTCCAACCTGGGTGACCGGCTCGCTCACCTGCAGTCGGTGGTCTCGGGGCTGCGCGGTGCGGTCCGCGCGGTCTCACCGGTTTACGAGACGGCGGCCTGGGGCGGTGTCGAGCAGGGGCCGTTCCTGAATGCCGTGCTGCTGGCCGACGATCCCGGCCTCGAGGGCCCGGGGTGGCTGCGGCGGGCCCATGAGTTCGAGAACGCGGCGGACCGCGTGCGCGAACAGCGTTGGGGGCCACGCACTCTCGATGTCGATATCGTCAGCTGCCACGACGGCGACGTCGAAGTGCGCTCCGACGATCCGGTCCTGACGCTGCCGCACCCGCTGGCGCATCAACGCGCCTTCGTGCTGGTGCCGTGGCTGGCCGTCGACCCGGCCGCCCAACTGCGAGGTGTTCCGGTCGCCGAACTGCTGGCCGCCATCGACGCCGTCGAACGCGACGGCGTGCGCCGTACCGACCTGGCTCTGGTGCCCTGATGGGACCGACCCGGAAGCGGGACCTGGCCATCGGCACGGTGCTGGCCACGGTCGTCGCGTACCTGCTGGTGATCCTGGTGTACCGCTGGTTCCCGCCGATCACGGTGTGGACGGGGTTGTCGCTGTTGGTTTTTGCCGCCGCGGAGGCGGGCTGGGCATTCTTCCTGCGCGCCAAGATCTCGGGCGGTGACATCGGTGTGGGGTCCGGCCGGATCCATCCGCTGGCGGTCGCGCGGTCGGTCGTGGTGGCCAAGGCGTCGGCCTGGGTCGGGGCGCTGGCCCTCGGCTGGTGGCTCGGCGTCCTCGGTTACGTGCTCCCGCGGCGCGGCGTCCTGCGCGTCGCGGCGGCCGATTTCCCGGGTGTGACGGTCGCCGCGGTGAGTGCGCTGGCCCTGGTGGTGGCGGGTCTGTGGTTGCAGCATTGCTGCCGCGCGCCGCTGGACCCGCCGGAGAAGTCCGACGGCGCAACCGAATAGGTAACGATCCGTCCGGACGGGGTGTCGGTCGACCTGCGATGGGAAGGCAAAACGGTACAGTCAGCCCATGATCGATCCGACCCGGGCTGCGCGCGGCAGGCGTGCGAACCGCAGGCCGGGTTGGTTGCTGCTGACGGCGTTGCTGGTGCTCGCGATCATCGCCAGTTCCGCACTGGTGTTCACCGATCAGGTCGAGTTGCTGAAACTCGCTGTTGTCATTGCCCTGTGGGCCGCAGTGGCGGCGGCGTTCGCCTCGTTCATCTACCGGCGCCAGGCTGATCTGGACCAGGCCCGGGCCCGCGACCTCAAGCTCGTCTACGACCTGCAGCTCGACCGCGAGATCGCGGCGCGGCGCGAATACGAACTGTCGCTGGAATCGCATCTGCGCCGTGAGCTGGCCTCCGAACTGCGCGCCCAGTCGGCCGACGAGGTCGCGGCGCTGCGTGCGGAGCTGGCCGCGCTGCGCGCCAACCTGGAGTTCTACTTCGACACCGATCTGGCGCACCGGCCGGCGCTCGAGACCGACCGCACCGGGCAGACCGCGCCGGTCGGCCGCGTCGTCGCCAGCCGGATCGACACCGAGGACCGGCCCGACCTGATGTCTGAGCCGAACACCGAAGAGAGCCCCATCATCGACGTGGCGGCCGAGCCGCATGTGCCGCCGGACCCCTGGGCGCCACCACCCCCGCCGCCGCAGCCGCCGTTCGGTGGCGCGCACCGTCGTCCGCCGGAGCCGGGCCCGTCCGACTGGCAGCCGACGCCGGCCGAAGGCCAGTGGATTCCGGCCGGTCAGCCCGGCAGCAACTGGGCTGCCGCGACGCCGGAACCGGCGCCGCCCCCGCCGCCGGTCCAGGACCGCGGGCCCGAACCGACCATGACCCTGCCGGTCGTCCCACCCGCTCCCGAGCCGGCTCCGGAACCGCCGCGCCGGGGCCGCCACGGGGCCCCCACGGAACCGGCCACTGCGCCGCCCGCGACCGAGACCCCTGTCACATCCGGACGTCGGCGCCGAGCCGAGCCGGACGATGAACCCGCAGGTCAGCACGTTGGCGGGCAGCCGGCGGCCGAATTGCTGGCGCGGCTGCAGGCCAATCCCAGCGGCGGCGGCCGTCGACGTCGCCGCGAGGACTGAGCTACGCTCTGCGGTGACCGTCCGGTACCTGCCGAGCAGGACTGGAACGAGGAGAAACCACCAATTGTGAGGTCGCTGCAATGAAGCAGCTCGACGGACTGCGTCCGGCCCGGCTCACTGTCGGAATCATTTCCGCAGGGCGGGTCGGCAGTGCGCTGGGTGTTGCGCTGGAGCGCGCCGACCACGTCGTCGTCGCGTGTAGCGCGATCTCCCATGCGTCGCGCGGCCGTGCCGAGCGCCGGCTGCCCGACACCCAGGTGCTGCCCGCACACGACGTCGCCGCCAAGGCCGAACTCCTGCTGCTGGCCGTGCCGGACGCCGAGCTGACGTCCGTCGTCGCCGGCCTGGCGGCCACCGGATCGGTCCGTCCCGGCACCATCGTCGTGCACACCTCGGGCGCCAACGGCATCGCCGTGCTGGCCCCGCTGACCGAGCAGGGCTGTATCCCGCTGGCCATCCACCCGGCCATGACGTTCACCGGCTCGGACGAAGACATCACCCGGCTGTCGGAGACGTGTTTCGGCATCACCGCGGCCGACGACATCGGCTACGCCATCGCCCAGTCCCTGGTTCTCGAGATCGGCGGCGAACCGTTCCGGGTTCGCGAAGACGCCCGCACGCTCTATCACGCGGCCCTGGCGCACGCCGGCAATCACGTCATCACCGTCGTCCTCGACGCCGTCGAAGCCCTGCGCGAGGCGTTGGCCGGGCAGGAACTGCTGGGACAGGAACTGGTCACGGGGGACCCCGCCGGCATCGCCGAGCGCATCCTCGCGCCGCTGGCGCGGGCCTCCCTGGAGAACGCGCTGCAGCGCGGGCAGAGTGCGCTGACGGGCCCGGTGGCTCGCGGTGACGGCGCCGCTGTCGCGGCCCACCTGCGCGCCATGGCAGAAGTGAATCCCGAACTGGCGCAGGCATATCGGGCCATGTCGCTGCGCACCGCACAACGTGCCCACGCACCCGAAGAGGTTTTCGCCGTGTTGAACGACTCAGGGAGAGCGCAGTGACCGATCGCAGGCCGCCGAAGTTCACCGCCGGCGAGCTGAACCTCTACACCAATCCGACCGACGTGTCGGATGTGTCGCGGGTGCTGCGCGCGACGGGGCGTCGCGTGATGCTCGTGCCGACCATGGGCGCGCTGCACGAGGGGCACCTGGAGCTGGTGCGCTCCGCCAAGAAGGTGCCCGGCGCCGTCGTGGTGGTGTCGATTTTCGTCAACCCCTTGCAGTTCGGCGCGGGGGAGGACCTGGATGCCTACCCGCGGACGCTGGACTCCGACGTCGAGCTGCTGCGGGGCGAGGACGTCGACATCGTGTTCGCGCCCAGCGCCGCCGCGATGTACCCCAACGGCCGGCGCACCACGGTCGTACCGGGCCCGCTGGGCGCCGAGCTGGAGGGCGGCTCCCGCCCGACACACTTCGCCGGGATGCTGACCGTGGTGCTCAAGCTGCTGAACATCGTGCGGCCCGACCGCGCGTTCTTCGGCGAAAAGGATTACCAGCAGCTGGTTCTGGTGCGCCAGATGGTCGACGACCTCGACCTCGACGTGCGCATCCAGGCGGTGCCGATCGTGCGCGAGTCCGACGGACTGGCCATGTCGTCGCGCAACCGCTACCTCGATGCTGAACAGCGCGAGCAGGCCGGGGCGTTGTCCGCGGCGCTGCTCGCCGGTAAGTACTCCGCGTCGCACGGCGCGGCCGCCGCACTCGATGCGGCCCGGGCGGTCCTCGACGAGGTACCCGCCATCGACGTCGACTATCTGGAAGTCCGGGACCCCTGGCTGGGTCCGGCACCGGCCTCGGGCCCGGCCCGGATGCTGGTGGTGGGCCGGCTCGGCACGACCAGATTGTTGGACAACATCGCCATCGACATCGGTGCATCCGCAGGGATCGACGGTCACCCCAATGTGGGGTCTGCCTTAGACCAGGACGGAAACCACGAATTACCTTGGAGGAATTGATGTTTCGCACCATGCTGAAGTCCAAGATTCACCGGGCCACGGTGACGCAGGCGGACCTGCACTACGTGGGTTCGGTGACCATCGACGCCGACCTGATGGACGCCGCCGACATCCTCGAGGGTGAGCAGGTCACCATCGTCGACATCGACAACGGCAACCGGCTGGTCACCTACGCCATCACCGGTGAGCGCGGCACCGGCATCATCGGGATCAACGGTGCCGCAGCGCATCTGATCCATCCGGGTGACCTGGTGATCCTCATCGCCTACGCCACCATGGACGATGCCGAGGCCCGGACGTACCAGCCGAACGTCATCTTCGTCGACGCGCAGAACCGGCAGATCGACTTCTCGCACGACGCCGCGCACGTCCCGGACGGCGTCGACGGCCTGCTGTCGCCGCGGTAACGCCGGTGCTGCTGGCAATCGATGTCCGCAACACCCACACCATCGTCGGGTTGATCTCCGGCTCCGGAGATCACGCAAAAGTGGTGCAGAACTGGCGGATTCGGACCGAGTCGGAGGTGACGGCCGACGAGCTCGCGCTGACCATCGACGGCCTGATCGGTGACGACGCCGAAAACCTACTCGGCGCAACGGGTTTGTCGACGGTGCCGTCGGTGCTGCACGAAATCCGGGTGATGTTGGACCAGTACTGGCCGAAGGTGCCGCACGTGCTGATCGAGCCGGGTGTGCGCACCGGCATCCCGCTGCTGGTCGACAACCCCAAAGAGGTCGGGGCCGACCGCATCGTCAACTGCCTTGCGGCGTACCACAAGTACGGCACCGCGGCGATCGTCGTCGATTTCGGGTCGTCGATCTGCGTCGACGTCGTCTCGGCCAAGGGTGAGTTCCTCGGCGGTGCCATCGCGCCCGGTGTCCAGGTGTCCTCTGACGCGGCCGCCGCGCGGTCGGCGGCGCTGCGCCGCGTCGAGCTGACCCGGCCGCGATCGGTGATCGGCAAGAACACCGTCGAGTGCATGCAGGCCGGTGCGGTGTTCGGTTTCGCGGCCCTGGTGGACGGCCTGGTGAACCGCGTGCGTGACGATGTCGACGGCTTCGACGGAAACCACGTCACCGTGGTGGCCACCGGTCACACCGCGCAGCTGGTGCTGCCCGATCTACGGACCGTGCAGCACTACGAGAAGAACCTCACGCTCGACGGCCTCCGCCTGGTCTTCGAGCGCAACCAGCGCAACGCCCGCCGGGCCTAGAAGAACGTCCGGACCAACTCGACCACCCGGTGGTCGGCGTCGAGCACCGGGATCAGCTGCCACTTGTCGAACACCGTGCATGGGTGTGAGATGCCGAATTCCAGCCAGTCACCGACGGCCAGGTCCTGGTCGGCCGGTGCCAGCCGCAGGTAGGCGTGCTGGTCGTTGAGCTTCTCGACGCGGCTGTCGGGCCGCCCGTACGGCACGGGCAGGTCCTGGTCGAACGAGACGTCGCGGCGGCCCATGCCCACGATGGCGAGGTCGGGCTCGGGCCGGGACAGCACCTGCGCCCACACGCTGAGCGCGGGCTCCAGGTGGGCGCTGTCGGTGCGGCCGAGCGGCGTCGTGCGGGCGTAGAGACCGTCGTCGTGCGTCAGGTAGCAGCCGCTGCGCAGGACGGTCTGCACCGTCATGCCGTCGGGCCAACCGGTCAGGATGTCGGCGACCAGGTCGAAGTACGTGCTGCCGCCGGCCGTCGCCAGGATCTCGTCGGTCTCGAACAGCGGGTGCAACCGGATGACGGTGTCGCGCATGGTCTGCAGGTACGCCGAGACGGCAGCCACCGCGGCGTCACCGACCTCATGGCCGGTGGCCGCCTCGTATCCGGCGACGCCGACGAGCCGCAGCCGGTCCGAGTCCACCGCCGCGCGCGCCACGGCGTCGACGGTCTCGGCGTCGCGGCAGCCGGTGCGGCCGCCCGGCTGGCCGATCTCGACGCAGACGTCCACCTGGCGGCGCCGGCCGGTCAGCGCGGACGTCATCAACTGCACGCCACGCACCGAGTCCACCCAACAGGTCAGCTCGAAGTCGGGATTGGCGTCCAGCTCGGCGGCCAGCCAGCGCAGCCCGGTGACGTCGACGAGCTCGTTGGCCAGGATGATCCGGCGCACCCCGAACGCCCGAAACACCCGGACCTGGCTGATGGTGGCGGCCGTGACAGCCACTGCTCCCGCGCCGAGCTGACGGGCGAGAAGCTGCGGTGACATGTGGGTCTTGCCGTGCGGCGCGAGCTGTACGCCCCGGCGCCGGCACCAGCGCGCCATGGTGACCATGTTGTGCACCAGCGGCTGGGTACGCAGTGTGCACACCGGCGACACCGCGCCGTCGGCGAACAGACTGGGGCGTCGACGGCACACCTGAGCAGGTGTCTGGCCCCACCACGAGGCCGGCAGTCCCTTGAATTTCCAGTCGATCGGCTCGTGGTCCAGCGCGTCTACGGCGGACTGCTCGAAACTGGTGGCCATGGGCTTCATTTAAGCTGGCATTTCGTGAGCGAAGCCGACAGCCCCGACATTCCCGAGCAGTTCCGCATCCGCCAGGCCAAGCGTGAGCGGCTGCTGGCCGAGGGGCGCGACCCGTATCCGGTCGAGGTGCCGCGTACCCACACCCTGGCCGAGCTGCGGGCGGCCTATCCGGAGCTCGCCGCGGACACTGCGACCGGTGACATCGTCGGCGTCGCAGGGCGTGTGGTGTTCGCCCGGAACTCCGGAAAACTGTGCTTCGCGACGCTGCAGGAGGGTGACGGCACACAGCTGCAGGCCATGCTGAGCCTGGACAAGGTGGGCCAGGAGTCGCTCGATGCCTGGAAGTCCGACGTCGACCTGGGCGACATCGTCTTCATCGAGGGCGAGGTCATCAGCTCCCGGCGCGGGGAATTGTCTGTGCTTGCCCAGAACTGGCAAATTGTGTCCAAGGCGCTGCGACCGCTTCCCGTCGCGCACAAGGAATTGAATGAAGAGACGCGGGTCCGGCAGCGGTACGTCGACCTGATCGTGCGGCCCGAGGCCCGCAATGTCGCCCGCCAGCGCATTGCGGTGGTGCGGGCATTGCGTTCGGCATTGGAGCGTCGCGGTTTTCTCGAAGTCGAGACCCCGATGCTGCAGACTCTGCCCGGTGGCGCTGCCGCCCGGCCATTCATCACGCACTCCAACGCGCTCGATGCGGATCTGTACCTGCGCATCGCGCCCGAGTTGTTCCTGAAGCGCTGCCTGGTCGGTGGCTTCGAGAAGGTTTTTGAGCTTAATCGGAACTTTCGCAACGAGGGCGCGGATTCCACGCATTCACCGGAATTTGCGATGTTGGAGACTTATCAGGCCTACGGCACATATGACGATTCCGCGATTGTGACGCGTGAGCTTATTCAGGAGGTTGCCGACGAGGCCATTGGTACCCGAATGGTCCCGCTGCCGGACGGTTCCACCTATGACCTCGATGGTGAATGGGCGACCATCGAAATGTATCCGTCGTTGTCGGAAGCGCTGGGTGAGGAGATCACCCCGGAGACTTCGGTCGAGTACCTGTGGAAGGTGGCCGAACGGCTCGGCGCCGAGATTCCCAGGGACCGCGGATACGGCCACGGGAAATTGATCGAGGAACTGTGGGAGCACACCGTCGGTGATCACCTTTGGGCGCCGACCTTCGTCCGGGATTTCCCGGTGGAGACCACGCCGCTCACTCGGGCCCACCGCAGTATTCCGGGCGTTACAGAAAAATGGGATCTGTATGTCCGGAAGTTCGAGCTCGCCACCGGATATTCGGAGTTGATCGATCCGGTGATTCAACGCGAGCGTTTCGAGGCGCAGGCGCGTGCCGCCGCTGCCGGTGACGACGAGGCAATGCGACTTGATGAGGATTTCCTTATCGCATTGGAGTATGCGATGCCGCCGACGACCGGAACAGGAATGGGACTCGACCGCTTGCTCATGGCGTTGACGGGGTTGACGATTAGGGACACGGTTTTGTTCCCGATTGTGCGGCGCCAAGCCGACTGAAAACTGAGCTGACCCTGAGACTTGTTGAAGGAATTGAACTCCTATGCCAGCATTGTTATGGCAGAGTCGATTCTGCATTTTTCCGAGGCAGAAGGGTTAGTGTGGGCCGATGGCAAAGAAAGTGACTGTCACGCTCGTCGACGATTTCGACGGTGAAGGTGCGGCGGATGAGACGGTCGAATTTGCTCTCGACGGGGTGAACTACGAGATCGACCTCACCACCAAGAACGCCACCAAGCTCCGGAATGATTTGAAGAAATGGGTCGAGGCCGGCCGTCGTGTCGGTGGTCGCCGCCGCGGCCGCGCCAGCACCGGCGCGACAGGACGGGGCCGCGCGTCCATCGACCGTGAGCAGAGCGCCGCGATCCGGGAATGGGCGCGCCGCAACGGCCACAATGTCTCCAGCCGGGGCCGTATCCCGGCGGAGATCATCGACGCGTTCCACGCCGCCACCTGAGCCCGCGGGCAACAGAATTCAGGATTGCCCGCAGTTTCTCTGTTCGCTTTCGGCGTAGCCCGGTCGGCCCGATCCGGGAAACGTTTCGTCGCCGCAGCGCGTTGGCCTTTTCGCAGCGCTGAGTGGCCTTGCGAGCTAGGGGATACCGCAGGGCACGCATGGTCGCCGCCCATTAGAGTGGACGGTAGGCGCACAGCGTCGCGACACGCGAAGTGACGTGGCAGGAGCTGCGCTACGAGGGAGAGCAGGTAACACCGATGTTCGAGAGATTCACCGACCGGGCCCGCCGGGTCGTCGTCCTGGCTCAAGAAGAAGCCCGGATGCTCAACCACAACTACATCGGCACCGAGCACATCCTGCTTGGCCTCATCCATGAGGGCGAGGGCGTAGCTGCCAAGTCGCTGGAATCGCTCGGCATCTCGCTCGAGGGTGTGCGTAGCCAGGTCGAGGAGATCATCGGCCAGGGCCAGCAGGCGCCGTCGGGCCACATTCCGTTCACGCCGCGCGCCAAGAAGGTGCTCGAGCTGTCGCTGCGTGAGGCGCTGCAGCTCGGCCACAACTACATCGGCACCGAGCACATCCTGCTCGGCCTGATCCGCGAGGGCGAGGGCGTCGCCGCCCAGGTGCTCGTGAAGCTGGGTGCGGAGCTGACCCGCGTGCGTCAGCAGGTCATCCAGCTGCTGTCGGGCTACCAGGGCAAGGAGACCGCCGAGGCCGGTACCGGTGGCCGCGGTGGCGAGACGGGCAACCCGTCGACGTCGCTCGTGCTGGA
This sequence comes from Mycobacterium sp. SMC-18, assembly GCF_045310895.1. Lineage (NCBI taxonomy): Bacteria > Bacillati > Actinomycetota > Actinomycetes > Mycobacteriales > Mycobacteriaceae > Mycobacterium > Mycobacterium sp. SMC-18. The sequence goes on along the minus strand of NZ_JBJIAL010000005.1, from coordinate 188,726 downwards.
CCAGTTCGGTCGCAACCTGACCGCCGCCGCCGCCGAGGGCAAGCTCGATCCGGTCATCGGCCGTGAGAAGGAAATCGAGCGGGTCATGCAGGTGCTGAGCCGCCGCACCAAGAACAACCCGGTGCTGATCGGTGAGCCCGGTGTCGGTAAGACCGCCGTCGTCGAGGGCCTGGCGCAGGCCATCGTGCACGGCGAGGTCCCCGAGACCCTGAAGGACAAGCAGCTCTACACGCTGGACCTGGGTTCGCTGGTCGCCGGCAGCCGTTACCGCGGTGACTTCGAAGAGCGCCTGAAGAAGGTGCTCAAGGAGATCAACACCCGCGGCGACATCATCCTGTTCATCGACGAGCTGCACACGCTCGTGGGTGCGGGTGCCGCCGAGGGCGCCATCGACGCCGCCAGCATCCTGAAGCCGAAGCTGGCCCGTGGCGAGCTGCAGACCATCGGTGCGACGACGCTCGACGAGTACCGCAAGTACATCGAGAAGGACGCCGCCCTCGAGCGCCGGTTCCAGCCGGTGCAGGTGGGTGAGCCGACCGTCGAGCACACCATCGAGATCCTCAAGGGTCTGCGGGACCGCTACGAGGCGCACCACCGCGTCTCCATCACCGACGGTGCGCTGGTCGCGGCCGCGACGCTGGCCGACCGCTACATCAACGACCGGTTCCTGCCGGACAAGGCCATCGACCTGATCGACGAGGCCGGTGCCCGCATGCGCATCCGCCGGATGACCGCTCCGCCAGACCTGCGCGAGTTCGACGAGAAGATCGCCGATGCGCGCCGGGAGAAGGAATCGGCCATCGACGCGCAGGACTTCGAGAAGGCAGCCCGGCTGCGCGACTCGGAGAAGACGCTGGTCGCCCAGCGCGCCGAGCGCGAGAAGCAGTGGCGTTCGGGTGACCTCGACGTGGTCGCCGAGGTCGACGACGAGCAGATCGCCGAGGTCCTGGGCAACTGGACCGGCATCCCGGTCTTCAAGCTGACCGAGGCCGAGACCACCCGTCTGCTGCGCATGGAAGATGAGCTGCACAAGCGGATCATCGGCCAGGTCGACGCCGTCAAGGCGGTCTCGAAGGCCATCCGGCGTACCCGCGCCGGCCTGAAGGACCCGAAGCGTCCGTCGGGCTCGTTCATCTTCGCCGGCCCGTCCGGCGTCGGTAAGACCGAGCTGTCGAAGGCGCTGGCCGAGTTCCTGTTCGGCGACGACGACGCGCTCATCCAGATCGACATGGGTGAGTTCCACGACCGCTTCACCGCGTCGCGGCTGTTCGGTGCCCCTCCGGGCTACGTCGGCTACGAAGAGGGCGGCCAGCTCACCGAGAAGGTGCGCCGCAAGCCGTTCAGTGTGGTGCTGTTCGACGAGATCGAGAAGGCCCACCAGGAGATCTACAACAGCCTCCTGCAGGTTCTCGAGGACGGCCGCCTGACCGACGGTCAGGGTCGCACTGTCGACTTCAAGAACACCGTGCTGATCTTCACCTCGAACCTCGGTACGAGCGACATCAGCAAGGCGGTTGGCCTCGGCTTCACCCAGGGTGGCGGCGAGAACAACTACGAGCGGATGAAGCTCAAGGTGCACGACGAGCTGAAGAAGCACTTCCGCCCGGAGTTCCTGAACCGTATCGACGACATCATCGTGTTCCACCAGCTGACGCAGGACGAGATCATCCAGATGGTCGACCTGATGATCGGCCGGGTGTCCAAGCAGCTCAAGGCCAAGGACATGGAGATGGAGCTGACCGACAAGGCCAAGGCACTGCTGGCCAAGCGCGGCTTCGATCCGGTCCTGGGTGCCCGCCCGCTGCGTCGGACCATCCAGCGCGAGATCGAGGACCAGCTCTCCGAGAAGATTCTCTTCGAGGAGGTCGGCCCCGGTCAGCTGGTCACCGTGGACGTCGACAACTGGGACGGCGCGAGCAACAACACCGAGGATGCGGTGTTCACGTTCGCCGGCCGTCGCAAGGAATCGGCCGACCTGGCCGAGGCCGCTGCGACTGCCTCGGAGTAGTCAGCCAACGTGAAAAGCCCCCGATTCGTCGGGGGCTTTTCCGTTTGGTCAGCCGACGAGTTTCCCGTGCTCTTCGAACAGCGGGCGGTACTTCGCATCGCAGTTCTTGAGCGCCCAGTCGTTGAGCGCCTTCATGTTGTCGAGCATCGCGTCCATCTTGTTGGGATCGGCGAGGTCTTCGAGGTAGCGATGCGGTTCGGCGGGCGCCGCGGCGATGAGTTCGCCCTGCGTAACGGGCGCGTCCTTGAGCAGGTCGTCGACGATCTGGCTCTGGTTTGCCGCACCGCTGCCGAATGCCGAGTTCATGTCGCGCAGCTTGCGGGCGACCAGCTTCGCGTCGAGTGTGCAGAAGTCGCCGGCGCCGCTGTTGCCGGCCGCGGCGGTCGCTCCGGCCGTGCCCGCGCTCGAGTTCGAACTGTGGCCGGCGGTGCCACATCCGGCCACCGCGAGCGTGGCGGCGGTGGCGACTGTGCAGACCAATCTGGCCGTGGTGGCGAACAACATCGCAGTGCCTTTCCGTCGCTGTGCAGGGGGTCGAGATCGACGCTAAGCGCCCGGCGGTGCCACGGATATAAGGGAAGTCCCTACGGATCTGCGCGGACGGGAAACGGTTCGGTGTATCTTGATCCCGTTACGACGGTGCATGGAAGCCGGTGAGAATCCGGCACGGTTGCGCCACTGTGAGCCCTCTGCGGCGAGTCAGATCTTTCGCCGTCGTGCAGAACCGAACAATGTAGGGGCGCGTGACCCCGTAGGAGGTTTGACCATGACGAGTATTGCGGTTTCCAAGCCGGGCGTATCGACCAAGGCGCTTTCGGCCACTCGAGTGGCAGTGCTGCTGGGCGTGACGATCTTCCTGGCCATGCTGGCGTACTACCTCGTCGGCATCGACGAGGGCATGATGTCGATGTTCGGCAAGACCGTCGTGGTCCACGAGTGGGTGCACGACTCGCGGCACTTCCTCGGCTTCCCCTGCCACTGACGCAAGGGACTTTCATGGAAATCCGCGTCATCGGGCGCGGAGCCCTCGCCGGTCTGATCGCCGGCATTCTGGGGTTCCTGTTTGCCTGGATTTTTGCTGAACCCACCATCGACAAGGCCATCGACTACGAATCCGGCCGCATGAACGTGCTCTCGACCGTCCACACGGCCATGGGCCATCCGGTCGAGCCGGACGGGCCCGAGCTGTTCAGCCGGTCCATCCAGTCGGGTATCGGTGCGGCCACCGGCATCATCGCGTTCTCTGTGGCGATGGGTGCGCTGGTGGCTGTCGCGTATCTGGTACTGCACGGCCGGTTCCAGGTCCGGCCCAAGGTGCTGGGCTGGACCACCGCCGGTTTCGGCTTCCTGGGTGTGTACCTGTTGCCGTTCGTGAAATACCCGTCGAACCCGCCCGCTGTCGGCCATGAATTCACCATGGAGGCCCGCGGTTTCCTGTACCTGGGAATGGTGTGGGGGTCGCTGGCCCTGCTGGGCCTCGCGGTGTTCGCCGCGCGCAAGCTGTCTGCGAAGGTCGGCTGGGCGCGTGCCGTCGGAATCTCGGTGCTCGGCTTCTTCGTGCTGTACGGCGGTCTGCTGGCGGCGCTGCCGTCGCTGGGTGATCTGGCCGCCAATGTCGAGCACGCGGGCGAGTTCGGCTTCGCGCGCGCCGCCACCGAGACGCCGCAGCCGATCACCAACACCTTCGATACGCCGGTCACCGTCGACGGCAAGGTCTACGCCCCCGGGCAGTTGATCTACCCCGGATTCGACGCCGACCTGCTGTGGAAGTTCCGGTGGTACTCGCTGATCGACCAGGCGTTGATCTGGACGGTCATCGGGCTGGTGTTCGGCGGGCTCGTCGAGCGCTACCTCGGTGGCACCAGGAAGGCCGCACCGGCGCAGGACGTGGCAGCCGCGCTCTGACGACTGCGGTTGCCGCGCACTACAGTTCGAGGCATACCGACACAGAAAGGCGGCAGCATGCTGGTTGTCACGACGAATGACCTGCCCGGGTGGGAGATTCAGCGGGTCTGCGGTGAGGTGTTCGGCCTCACCGTCCGGTCCCGGAACGCCTTCGCGCAGATGGGCGCCGGCTTCAAGGCGATGTTCGGCGGCGAGCTGCAGGGCATGACCAAGAACCTCGCCGAGAGCCGCAACGAAGCCATGGGCCGGCTGCTCCAGGAATGTCACGCCCGCGGCGGTAATGCGATCATCGGGATGCGGTTCGACACCACCGAGATCGGCGACGTCTGGACCGAGATCTGCGCGTACGGCACTGCGGTACAAGCAGTTCCGGTCACCGACGCCGCGCGCTACACCGCACAGCAGTTGGGTTACGGCGGCGGCCCGGGCCCGGCACAGGGCCCGACAGGGTAATCTCCACGGCGCAGCTGGTTTGCCAATGGCGCTTCGGCGTCTGCGGCATCGAATGGCGAAAATCGCCATGAGAGGGAACCCGGTGAGAATCCGGGACTGTCCCGCAGCGGTGAGCAGGAACGACCGCCGTCATCGGCACTGGTTCGTATCGAACTGGGAAGCGACGGCCACTAGGTGCACCCGAGGGTGCGTGCCCGCGAGTCCGAAGACCTGCCAGCTGTGCCGGATGCGCCGCGTCCGGCGGTGCATCGCCTCGTGGAATGGGCTGATCGCCGAGGGCGGTTTGTGCTGTCCTCGATGAATGTCCTTGGGCGGTGCGCACTTCCGTCGCATTTGAAGGACGTCAGTTGTCAACACCATTCACCGCAACCATTCTCGGCGCGCCCCGCATCGGTCCGAACCGTGAACTCAAGCGGGCCGTCGAACGCTATTGGGCGGGCCGGATCGACCGGGCCGCGCTCGAGGAAATCGCCGCGGGCCTGCGCCGCGAGACCATCGCCGCGTTGTCGGCCGCCGGACTGGATTCCATTCCGGTCAATACGTTTTCCTACTACGACCAGATGCTCGACACCGCGGTACTGCTCGGCGCCCTGCCGAGTCGCGCGGGCGGCATTGCCGATGATCTCGATCGCTATTTCGCGGCGGCTCGCGGGACGGCGGACATCGCACCGCTCGAGATGACGAAGTGGTTCGACACCAATTACCACTACCTGGTCCCGGAGATCGGCCCCGACACCACGTTCACACTGCATCCCGACAAGGTGCTGGCAGAGCTCAAAGAGGCTCAGGCGCAGGGTATTCCGGCCCGGCCGGTGATCGTCGGGCCGATCACGTTCCTGGCGCTGAGCAAGGCCGTCGACGGCGCCGAGGCGCCCATCGGGCGCCTCGGCGAGCTGCTGCCGCTGTATGCCGAACTGCTGGGCCGACTCGCCGCAGCCGGTGCCGAGTGGGTGCAGATCGACGAACCCGTCTTGGTCACCGACATCCTGGACGGCACTGCCAACGCCGCCGAATTGGCCGAGTATGCCTACGCCACGCTCGCGGCAGCCGCCGAACGTCCGGCGATCCTGGTCGCGACCTACTTCGGCGAGCTGGGGAGTGTGCTGCCGGCGCTGGCGCGCACGCAGATCGACGGCATCGCAGTCGATTTCGTCGCCGGCGGTGACCAGCCGACGGCCGGAATTCCGGGTCTCGCGGACAAGCTGTTGGTGGCCGGCGTCGTCGACGGCCGCAACGTCTGGCGCACAGACCTGGAGGCCGCACTGGTCCGGCTGGAGTCAGTGCAGGAGTCGGCACGTTCGGTGGCTGTGTCCACGTCGTGCTCGACGCTGCACGTCCCGTACTCGCTCGAGCGCGAGGACGGTCTCGACGACGCGCTCCGCGGCTGGCTGGCGTTCGGTGCCGAGAAAGTCGACGAGGTCGCGACGCTGGCGACGGCGCTGCGCACTGGCCGGGGCTCGGTGGCCGCGCAGCTCGAGGCATCGAACCGGGCGGTCGCGTCACGCAGGCACGACCCGCGACTGCACAACGCCGCCGTCCGAGCCCGGCTCGACACGGTCCTGTCCGGTGGCATCAGCCGCGGGCCGGCCGCCGAACGGCGTACGGCACAAGACGCCCGCCTGCATCTGCCGGCACTGCCGACCACGACGATCGGTTCGTTCCCGCAGACCGTCGAGATCCGCAAGGCCCGGGCGGCGTTCGTCGCCGGCGAGATCGACGAGGCCGATTACATCGGCCGGATGAAATCCGAAGTCGAGACGGTGATCCGGTTGCAGGAGGAACTCGGCCTCGATGTGCTGGTGCACGGCGAGCCCGAGCGCAACGACATGGTGCAGTACTTCGCCGAGCAGCTCGACGGCTTCTTGACCACCAAGAACGGCTGGGTGCAGTCGTACGGCAGCCGCTGCGTGCGCCCGCCGGTCCTGTTCGGCGACGTCACCAGGCGGCAGCCGATGACGGTCGAGTGGGCGACCTACGCGCAGACATTGACCGACAAGCCCGTCAAGGGCATGCTCACCGGCCCGGTGACGATCCTGGCCTGGTCGTTCGTTCGCGACGATCAGCCGCTGGCGGACTCGGCCAACCAGGTGGCGCTGGCCATCCGGGACGAGACCGTCGATCTGCAGTCCGCCGGCATCGCGATCATCCAGGTCGACGAGCCGGCGTTGCGAGAGCTGCTGCCGCTGCGCAATGCCGACAAGGCGGCCTACCTGCAGTGGGCGGTCGACGCGTTCCGGCTCTCGACGTCGGGCGTCAGCGACGCCACGCAGATTCACACGCACCTGTGCTATTCGGAGTTCGGTGAGGTGATCGGCGCCATTGCCGATCTCGATGCCGACGTGACGTCGATCGAGGCGGCACGCTCACACATGGAGGTCCTCGACGACCTCAACGGCATCGGGTTCTCGAACAGCGTCGGCCCCGGTGTGTACGACATTCACTCGCCCCGGGTTCCCACCACCGGCGAGATGGCGACATCGCTGCGCCGTGCGCTGGATGCCGTTCCGGCAGAACGGCTCTGGGTGAACCCGGACTGCGGGCTGAAGACCCGCAAGACCGACGAGGTTTCCGAGTCGCTGCGGCGCATGGTGCAGGCGGCACTGTTGGTTCGCGCCGGATAGCTCGCCGATGACTGCGCTCCGGAACCTGAGCCAGGTTCCGGAGCGCAGTTCTTTTCGGGTTCACGCGGCGGTGCGTCACCTGAAATAAAACCGGCTGCCCGAGCCTTGACCTTGCTGGGCCAGTGCCCGGAAACCGATTGGAGACGAATCGATGTCGCGAGTAGTGCAGTTCGCCGAATACGGCACACCTGAGGTTTTGCGAGTGGTCGATGTCGAGCCGCCGGCTCCCGGACCCACCCAGGTGCGAATCGCGGTACGTGCCGCGGGCGTCAATCCGATCGACTGGAAGATCCTCGGCGGATACATGCGCGAACTGATGCCGCTCGAGCTGCCCGCCGGTGTGGGGTCCGACGTGGCCGGCGTCGTCGACGCCGTTGGGTCCGAGGTGACCGAGTGGGCGGTTGGCGACGAGGTTCTGGGCCGGTCGACGACAGGTTCGTTCGCGGATCTTGCGCTGGCGGAAGCTGCCGAGCTCGTCCGTAAGCCTGAGGGCGTCAGCTGGGAAGTGGCGGGCTCGCTGGCAGGCGCGGGCGGCACTGCGTACACGGTGCTGGGGAAGCTCGGCGTCAAGGCGGGCGACACCCTGCTCATCCATGCGGCCGCGGGCGGCGTAGGTACTTTTGCCGTCCAGCTCGCAAAGGCTCAGGGTGTCAATGTCATTGGCACGGCGGGTGAATCCAACCACGAATACCTGCGTTCGCTCGGCGCGACGCCGGTCACCTACGGCGATGGTCTGCTCGAGAGGGTGCGGGCCGCCGCACCCGACGGAGTCGACGCCGTTCTCGACGCCTCCGGTCGCGGCGAGATTCCGTTGTCGATCGAGCTCACCGGCGATCCGGCCCGGGTGCTCACGCTGGTCGCCTTCGACCAGGCCGACACCGGCATCCAGGTGCACGCCGGTGGGTCCGGAAGCGAACTGGGCGCCGCCCTTCGCGAACTCGCGACGCTTGTCGCGCAGGAACGTCTTGCCGTCTCGATCAGCGAGACGTACCCGCTGACCGAAGCCGGTGCCGCGCTCTCGGCGAGCACGACGGGCCATGTGCACGGCAAGCTCGTCGTCGTGCCGTGAACACTACGACGGTCAGCTGACCACCACCAGCAGGTCATTGCCTTCGACACTGGCCGTGGGCGCCACCGCGAGCCGCGTGACGGTACCGGCTCTCGGCGACGTGATGGCTGCCTCCATCTTCATCGCCTCGATGGTGGCGACCGTTTGGCCGGCGCTCACCCGCTCGCCAACGGTCACCCCGATCGTCACGACGCCGGCGAACGGCGCCGCAACGTGGTCCGGGTTGCCGCGGTCCGCTTTCTCCACCGCGCGGACTGCGCTATCGATCGACCTGTCCCGCACCAGGATCGGGCGTAGCTGACCGTTCAACAGGCACAGCACCGTCCGCATGCCGCGGTCATCGGGCTCGGAGATGGCCTCGAGACCGATGAGCAGCTCGACGCCCTTCTCCAACTCGACCCGGTGCTCTTCGCCGCGGCGCAGCCCGTAGAAGAACTGGTTGGCGCTCAGGCGGGAGGTGTCGCCGAATTGTTCTCGATGCGTGCGGAATTCGCGGGTCGGACCGGGGAAGAGCAGCCGATTCAGGGCCGCTCGGCGGGTAAGACCGGGTTCCGCCAGTTCGGCGTAGTCCTCGACGGTGAGGGTTGCCGTCGGCCTGGTGTCGGACCTTCCGCGAAGGGCCTTGCTGCGCAAGGGTTCCGGCCAGCCGCCGGGCGGGTCGCCGAGCTCGCCGCGGAGGAAGCCGATCACCGAATCCGGGATGTCGCAGCGGTGCGGGTCGGCGGCGAACTCCCCGGCGCTCATCCCGGCGCCGACGAGCGCCAGCGCAAGATCACCTACCACCTTGCTCGACGGCGTCACCTTCACCAGTCTGCCGAGAGCGTGATCTGCTCCGGCATAGGCGTTTTCGATGTCCTCGAACCGGCCGCCCAGCCCGAGGGCGGCGGCCTGGGTACGCAGATTGCTGAGCTGCCCGCCCGGGATCTCGTGGGTGTACACGCGGCCGGTCGGTGCGGGCAGGCCCGCCTCGAACGGCGCGTAGACGCGGCGCAACGCCTCCCAATACGGTTCCAGCTCACAGACGTTTGCCAACGACAGACCGGTGTCGTGCGCGGTGTGCGCGGCTGCCGCAACGATCGACGACAGCGCAGGCTGGCTGGTGGTGCCGGCCAGCGGTGCCGCCGCCCCGTCGACTGCAGAGGCACCGGCCTGCCAGGCCGCGACGTACGTGGCCAGCTGTCCACCCGGGGTGTCGTGGGTGTGGACGTGTACAGGCAGGTCGAAACGGGATCGCAACGCCGACACGAGTTTTGCCGCCGCGGGTGGTCGCAGCAGACCGGCCATGTCCTTGATTGCCAGCACGTGGGCACCGGCATCGACGATCTGCTCGGCCAGCTTCAGCCAGTAGTCGAGCGTGTACAGCGTCTCCGCGGGGTCGGAGAGGTTGCCGGTGTAGGACATCGCGACTTCGGCCACCGCGGAACCGGTTTCGCGCACTGCATCGATCGCCGGCCGCATCGACTCCACGTTGTTCAGCGCGTCGAAGATCCGGAAGATGTCGATGCCGGTGGCGGTGGCCTCCTGCACGAACGCCGACGTGACCGATGTCGGATAGGGTGTGTAACCCACGGTGTTCCGGCCGCGCAACAGCATCTGGAGGCAGATGTTGGGCATCGCCTCCCGCAGCGCGGCCAGCCGCTCCCACGGGTCCTCTTTCAGGAACCGAAGCGCCACGTCGTAGGTCGCGCCGCCCCAGCACTCGACCGACAGCAGCTGCGGCGTCATGCGCGCCACGTACGGGGCCACCTTGACCAGGCCCGAGGTACGCACTCGAGTTGCGAGTAGCGACTGATGGGCGTCGCGGAACGTGGTGTCGGTGACCCACAGCCGCGGCGACTCCAGCAGGGCCGCCGCAAAGCGCTCTGGGCCGAGCTCGGTCAGCAGCTGCTTGCTGCCCGCCGGTGCCGGACCGTCGAGATCGATCTTCGGCAGCTTGTCACGTGGATACACAGCCGACGGACGACCGCCATGCGGTTGGTTCACCGTGACATCCGCGAGGTAGTTGAGGATGCGCGTGCCGCGGTCCCCTGGAGTGTGGGCCGTCAGCAGTTGCGCACGCTCGTCGATGAACGATGTCGAAACCTTGCCTGCGGCGAAGTCCGGATCATCGAGAACCGCTTGCAGGAAGGGGATGTTCGTCGACACCCCGCGGATGCGGAACTCCGCGAGGGCGCGTCGGGCCCTCCTGACCGCCGTCGCGAAGTCGTGGCCGCGGCAGGTGAGTTTGACCAGCATCGAGTCGAAGTGGGCGCTGATCTCCGCACCGACGTTGGTGCCGCCGTCCAACCGGACGCCGGCACCGCCGGGAGAACGGTACGCGGTGATCCGGCCGGTGTCGGGACGGAAACCGTTGGCGGGATCTTCGGTGGTGATGCGGCACTGCATGGCGGCGCCACGGATTCTGACGCGATCCTGGCTCAGCCCGAGCTCGGCCAACGACCGGCCGGCCGCGATCCGAAACTGGGCGGTGACCAGGTCGACGTCGGTGATCTCCTCGGTCACCGTGTGCTCGACCTGAATGCGCGGATTGCACTCGATGAACACATGGTGCCCGCGCTCGTCGAGCAGGAACTCGACGGTTCCGGCGCAGAAGTAACCGATCTGGCGCGCGAATGTCACCGCATCAGAACAGATCCGGTTCCGCAGTTCGTCGGTGAGGTTCGGGGCGGGGGCCAGCTCGACCACCTTCTGGTGCCGGCGTTGCACACTGCAGTCCCGTTCGAAGAGATGGATCACCTCGCCGGTTCCGTCGGCCAGTATCTGCACCTCGATGTGGCGGGGGTTGAGGACCGCCTGCTCGAGGTAGACGTTCGGGTCACCGAAAGCAGACTCCGCTTCGCGCGACGCCGCCGCGATGGCCTCGGCCAGCGCGGCCGGCTCGGTCACCCGCCGCATGCCACGTCCGCCACCACCCGAGACGGCCTTGACGAACAGGGGAAACTCCATACCGGCTGCGGCCGTGAGCAATTCGCTGACTGACGCAGACGGAGCCGACGATGCGAGCGCCGGTAGGCCGGCGGTTCGGGCCGCGGCGATGGCGCTGGCCTTGTTACCGGTCAACTCCAGGACGCCGGCACTCGGGCCGACGAACGTGATGCCGGCCGCGGCGCACGCTGCCGCGAGTTGGGGGTTCTCCGAGAGGAATCCGTATCCCGGGTACACCGCGTCGGCGCCGGACAGCTGGGCCACCCGGATGATGTCGGGCACCGACAGATAAGCCCGAACGGGATGGCCAGGCTCGCCGATCTGGTAGGACTCGTCGGCCTTCAATCGGTGTGGGGAGTTCCGGTCCTCGTGGGCGTATACCGCCACCGTCGCGATACCCAGCTCATAGGCCGCCCGGAAGGCCCGGATCGCGATCTCACCCCGGTTGGCGACGAGGACTTTGGTGATGGCGCGCTCAGGCAATGGAACGTTGTGGTTGGCCCGAGTATTCACTCAGGGGACGGATCAGCGCGTTGGACGCCGCTTGTTCCATGATGTGCGCGGTCCAGCCCACGATGCGGGCCATCACGAAAAGCGGTGTGAAGACCGGGATGTCGAAGCCCATGAGGTAGTAGGCCGGTCCGGTGGGGAAGTCGAGGTTCGGCTTGATCCTGGTGGCGGTGAACATCTCGCGCTCCAGCACGGTGTAGATGTCCAGCCACCGCTGGCCGCCGCGGGCTGCCACCACCCGGTCGAGCGCAGCCTTCATCGTCGGCACCCGAGAGTCACCGTTCTTGTAGACGCGGTGCCCGAAGCCCATCACCTTCTCTTTGCGGGACAGCTTGTCGTGCAACCACTTCGGGGCATTCTCGGCTGAGCCGATCTCCAGCATGTCGTGCATGACGGCCTCGTTGGCGCCGCCGTGCAGCGAGCCTTTGAGCGCGCCGATGGCGGCGGTCACCGCGCTGTAGATGTCCGACTGCGTGGAGGTCACCACCCGGGCGGCGAACGTGGACGCGTTGAAGCTGTGCTCGGCATACAGCACCATGGACTGGGAGAACGCGTCGACGATCGCCGGTTCGGGGACCGATCCGAAGCACATGTTCAGGAAGTTCTCGGCGTATCCCAGCTGACGGTGCGGCTGGATGGGCGAAAGTCCTTGCCGTCGGCGGATATCGGCGGCGACGATTGTCGGCAGGACGGCGAACATGCGCAGTGACTTGGCGTAGTTGGCGGGAGTCGTGCTGTCGTCCTCTTCCGGATCCTCGGCGCCGAGGTAGCTGATCGCGGTGCGGACCACGTCCATCGGGTGGCAGCTCTCGGGCAGCTTGGCCAGCAGCGAGTACATCGACCGGTCGATCCGCCGGGAAGCCCGCTCGCGCTGGCAGAACATCGCGAGTTCGTGTTCGGTCGGCAGCTCGCCGTGCCACAGCAGGTAGGCCACCTGCTCGAACGTGCAGTGCGTCGCCAGATCCTGCACGGGATAACCCCGGTAGGTCAGGCTGTTGGTCTCGGGCACGACCTTGGAGATGGCGGTGGTGTCGACGACGACACCGGCCAGACCCTTGTGGATGTGGGGCGGTTGAGTGGTCATGATTTCACGTCCTGGAGGGTGAAATTGAAGATGTCGGAATCGAATTGGTTGTATTCGGCATAGCGCAGCAACTCGTACAGCCGGCTGCGGTGTTGCATCTGGCCGAGCAGGCCGGCCTGGGTTCCGGCGGTGTGGATTTCGCGCAGGCCCATCTCGACCGCGTGCATCGCCAGACGCAGCGTGGTGACCGGGTAGATCACCAGGTTGTAGCCGATGTCTGACAACTGCTGGGCCGTCACGAGTTCCGACTTGCCGAACTCGGTCATGTTGGCCAGCAGGGGAGTGTCGACCGCTGCCCGGAACTGCTCGAATTCCCTTGGGGTGGACAGTGCTTCGGTGAAGATCAGGTCGGCGCCGGCATCGGCGTAGGCCTTGGCCCGGTCGATGGCCGCGGCGATGCCCTCGATTCCGGCGGCATCAGTGCGCGCACAGATGACGAAGTTGGGGTCCCGGCGAGCGGCGACCGCGGCACGCAGTCGCTTGATCATCTCGGTGGCCGGCACGACTGCCTTACCGTCGAGGTGGCCACAGCGCTTGGGGTTCACCTGGTCCTCCAGATGGCAGCCGGCCAGCCCGGCATCCTCCAGGATCGTGATGGTGCGTGCGGCGCTCATCGGCTCGCCGAAGCCGGTGTCGGCGTCCACCAGGGTGGGCAGGTCGGTGGCCGCGGCGATCTGGGCGCTGCGGGCGGCCACCTCGGTCAAGGTGGTCAGCCCGATATCGGGCAGGCCCAGGTCGGCCGACAGCACCGCGCCCGAGACGTAGACCCCCTCGAAGCCGATCTCTGACACCAGCTTCGCCACCAGTGGCGAGAATGCGCCCGGATAGCGTTGCAACCGGCCGGAATTCAGCGCCGCCCGCAACGCCACCCGCTTGTCGGCGGCCGAGACCCGCGAGCCGAGCAGGCCGGCGCTCATCGGAAAATCCCCGACGGGATCGTGGGCGCCTTGTCCAGCACGACCTGGTCGACGCGCACGTTGAGGGCGCCGAGGCTGCCCGGCTTCATGGCCGCAAGGCCGTCGACCACGGCCAGGAACCGGTCCTGCTCGGCAGGGGCGACGACGCCTTCGGCGAGCGTGGTGAACTTGTCGCGGTACTGCTCACGCCGGAACGGACGCGCGCCGAGCGGGTGCGCGTCGGCCACGGCCAGCTCGTCGACGATCACCTCGCCGCTCTTGAGCGTCACCACGGCCCGGGCGCCGAACGCCTTCTCCGCCGGGTCATTCGAGTGGTAGCGCCGGGTCCACTCCGGGTCCTCGACGGTCGAGATCTTGTGCCACAGCTCGATGGTGTCCGGCCGGTGGGCGCGCTCGGGAGCGTACGACCGCTCGTGGTGCCACTCACCGTCCTGCAGTGCGACCGCGAAGATGTACATCACCGAGTGATCCAGGGTTTCTCGTGTTGCATCCGGGTCGAACTTTTGCGGATCGTTCGAGCCGGTGCCGATCACGACGTGCGTGTGGTGACTGGTGTGCAGCACGATGGTGGCGATCTGGTCGACATCGCCGATCCGCGAACGCATCCGGCGCGCCAGGTCGATGGGGGCCTGGCTCTGGTACTCGGCGCTGTGTTCCTTGGTGTAGCTGTCCAGGATGGCCAGCTTGGGTTCACCGGGGCCGGGCAGCGGCACCCGATAGGTGTGCTCGGGCCCGGACAACAGCCAGGCGATGACGCCGTCCTCGCCTTCCCAGATGGGGGCGGGGGAGCCTTCACTGCGCATGGCACGGTCCACGGCCTCGATCGCGACCTTGCCGGCCAGCGCTGGGGCGTAGGCCTTCCAGCTGGAGATCAGACCCTTGCGGGACTGGCGGGTGGCGGTGGTGAGGTGCAGCGCCTGGCCGACCGCGGCATAGATGGTCTCGGGGTCCAGCCGGAGCATGGTGCCGAGGCCGGCGGCGACGGACGGGCCGAGGTGCGCGACGTGGTCGATCTTGTGTTCGTGCAGGCAGATTCCGCGGACCAGGTCCATCTGCACCTCGTATGCGGTGGCGATGCCGCGGATCAGGTCGGCGCCGCGGACGTCGAGCTGCTGGGCCACCGCGACCAGGGCCGGGATGTTGTCCCCCGGGTGCGAGTACTCGGCGGCCAGGAAGGTGTCGTGGAAGTCGAGTTCGCGGACGGCCACCCCGTTGGCCCAGGCGGCCCACTCGGGCGAGTAGGTGCCGTCGATGCCGAATACCGTGGCACCGCGCGGCGTGCGGTGCGCCTGTGCCTGGGTCCGGGCGACGGTGACGGGACGCCGGATCACCGATGCGGCCGAGACCGCGGCGTTGTCGATGATCCGGTTGACGACCATCGCCTCGACTTCGGGCGTCACGTCGACCGGATCGGCGGCCACCTCCGCGATCTTCCACGCCAGGTGTTCCGAGCGGGGGAATTCCTCCGCGCTGCGTCGGGTGCGTACCTCGTGTGTCTGCATGATTCGCACGCTACGCAGCTGATCGCGAGCCGGAAAGACCCTGTATTTGCGTAATTTTGCGTCCTTGGTGGTTGTAGTTTGCGAACTTTGTGTAAGCCGCGGGGGTTAGGCTCGCGGCAGTGGCAAAGACATTCGTGGGCGCCCGTCTGCGACGGCTGCGCGAGGAACAGGGCCTGACGCAGGTCGCGCTGGCGCGCGTCCTGGGTTTGTCGACGAGCTACGTCAACCAGCTGGAGAACGACCAGCGCCCGGTGACGGTACCGGTGCTGCTCACCTTGGCGGAGCGCTTCGATCTGCCGACCAACTACTTCGCGCCCGAATCGGATGCGCGGCTGGTTTCCGACCTGCGCGAGATCCTCGCCGACACCTCGGCGACGGCCGGCCAGATCGAGGAACTGGTGGCGAGAATGCCGGCGGTCGGTCAGATGCTGGTCAGCATGAACCGCCGATTGTTCGATGCCACAACCGAACTCGACGCCATGCACACCCGCGCCACCGTCGACGCGTCGGCGCCGTTGCCGCAGCCGATGCCGTTCGAAGAAGTCCGGGACTTCTTCTACGACCGGAAGAACCACGTCGGTGAACTGGACGCCGCGGCCGAATCGTTGTTCGGCCGGTTCGCTATGCGGCTCGGCGGTTTGGATGCCCAACTGGCCGACTTGCTGACCGCAGAGCTCGGCATCAGTGTGGTCATCGACGACGGGGAGGTGTTGGGGCCCAATGCCAAACGCTTGTACCGCGAGGACGTCGGCGTTCTCTACGTGGCCCGGTGGCTGCACCCGGGGCAGCGCGCATTCCAGCTGGCCACCCAGCTGGCGCTGTTGATGTATGCCGACCTGATCGCGGCGCTGGTGGCCGCCGACGACCAACTGAGCGCCGAGGCAAGGGAAGTCGCGCAGATCGGGTTGGCGAACTACTTCGCCGGCGCGCTGTTGATGCCGTACCGGCTGTTCCTCGCAGCGGCCGAGGAACTGCGGTATGACATCGACCAGTTGGCGCGCCGGTTCGAGGTCGGATTCGAGACCGTATGCCATCGGCTCTCGACGCTGCAGCGCCCCGAAGCCAGGGGTGTGCCCTTCATCTTCGTGCGCACCGACAGCGCGGGCAACATCTCGAAACGTCAGTCCGCCACCGCCTTTCATTTCTCCCGGGTGGGTGGCAACTGCCCGTTGTGGGTGGTGCACCAGGCCTTCGCGAGACCCGGGGAGTTCATCACCCAGGTGGCGCAGATGCCCGACGGGCGGTCGTATTTCTGGATCGCGCGCACGACGACGTCGGCCCCGAGTCGGTTCCGGGGGCCGCGGAAGCGTTTCGCCATCGGTCTCGGTTGCGACCTGGCGCACGCCGACAAGTTGATCTATTCCGCCGGCATCGATCTGGCCGACCCTGAGGCCGCGATTCCGATCGGTGCGGGCTGCAAGATCTGTGACCGCCCTGCCTGCCCGCAGCGGGCCTTTCCCTACATCGGTCGTCCCGTGCAGGTCGACCGGCACACCAGCACCGATTTGCCGTACTCGTCTTCGGGCGGGCACACCTGAATTAATATCTGGGCACGTCAATATCCAGGCTTGCCGAACCAGTTGGTTCGGGATTACAGTCAGTTTCCGAACCAACTGACTTGGGAGGTCCCTGTGGACGTCGATACCGCCCGCGCTCGTTTCGCCGAACTGCGGGGCCAGGCTCATGTCGATCCGGCCGAGTTGGACGAAATCTGGGCCTCGCTGGAACCGGTCCGAGCCGTCGACATGGTCGGCAACTGGAAAGGCGACGAGTTCGACACCGGTCACAAGATGAACGGCCAACTGCAGGCGGCCCGGTGGTACGGCAAGATCTTCAAATCGATCAACGATGTCGAGCCCATCGTCTGCTACGACGAAGCGGGGCAACTGTTTTCGAACAGGGACCTCAGCCGTGGCGGCGCGACGTTGTGGAACATCGAGTTTCGCGGCGAGGTGACCGGGACCATGGTCTACGACGGGCAGCCGGTGTTCGACCACTTCAAGCGGGTCGACAGCGACACCCTCATGGGCATCATGAACGGCAAGCGGCAGCGCACCGACGACAAGCTGTTCTACTTCCTCCTCGAACGCGACCAGTGAGGTAGCTGGCTGTTACCCTGGCGGATGCTATGAGAGCAGCCGGACATGCGACACGCGAGCGCATCATGGCTGCCGCCAAAGCGGAGTTCTCCGCCCTCGGATTTGCCGGTGCCCGGCTGAATCGCATTGCCGCCGAAGCCAATGCCAGCAAGGAGCGGCTGTACAGCTACTTCCAGAGCAAGCAGAACCTGTTCGAGGCCGTTGTCGAGCAGTGGATTCAGGACGCGCCGTACGACGCGATCTTCAAACCCGACGACGTGCCGGCGTACGCTGTCGCGCTCTTCGACTACATGGTCGCGGACCCGGTCGGGGCGCGGTTGCAGCGCTGGATCGAGCTGGAGGCCGCCGACGGGATGTTCGGTGACCACGTGCTGCGCCGCATCTTCCAGTCCAAGCTGGACCGGATCGCCGAGGCCCAGCGCAGCGGGATCATCGACGCGTCGTGGCGGCCGATGGATCTGCTGGTGCTGCTCAACGACATGACCTATGCGCTCGCCGCGGGCGGATTCGGTATCGACCGCATCGTCGATCAGCCGCTGTCGCCGGAAACCGCCGCCGTCCGGCGCGCCGCCGTCGCCGAGGCCGCGCGCCGGCTGGTTCAACAGCCCGCCGGTGACTGACGACCTGGCCGGGTTCGGCCCGTTCTTCGCCATTGTGCGGCAACAGGATTCGCCGACGCCGCCGTGGCGACCGATGGCCGAGCTCATCGACGATCCCGAAGCGCTGACCGCGCGCGTGCACAAGGTCAGGTCGGCGCTGATGGGCAACGGCGAGCCCGAGATTCGCGTTGCCGCGTCCGTCGCGCACCTGGGGCTGGTGGCGCGGCTGATCGCGCCGATGGTCGGCACCGCCGCTCTCGGGGAGCCGGTGTCGTGGTCATTGGCCGATCTGGCCTGGCAGGACCAGCTGGGTGGTCCCTATCCGCTGGCGGTCTCCGCGCGGCCGGCCGGCGGCGCGCCCGCAGTGGAAGTGCTCACGAACGCGTTCGGGCGATTCGGCGTCAGCCCGAAAGTGTTGTGGGGCAACGTCGGGTCGGCCGCCAACAGTGCGGCCCAGCAGATCGGCCGGACCCGGCCCGACTTGGCGGAGCAGGCACGACAAGCGGCCGACGCGGTGCTCGCGGACCCCCGAGTCGACGGGGGAGTGCTGCGCTCGGGGCCGGCATTTCGCCGAAACAGCTGCTGCCTGATCTACCAGCTGGCCGGCGACAGGGCGGCGTGCTGCGGCGACTGCGTGCTCACCGCACCGGGATCAGATCGAACGCCTGCTTGATGATGCTCAGCAGCCACTGCGCCGCCGTCTGACCCTTGAACGTCGGCCAGGTCAGCTGGAAGTTCACCACCCACGGCTGGCCGGTGTGGTCGACGGCGTACCAGCTGAAACCGAGGTCGCCCGGCAGGTTGCCGCCCTTTGAGCCGAGGTACGGCCACTTGGCGCGGTCCAGGTCGATGCCGGCGACCTTCGACATGATGTCCCGGACCGGCGCGGCCGGCCCGACAGCGGCGGCCTGCACCGCGACGTGCTCGCGGCAGATGTCGGCGGCGCTGCCGTACCACTCGGCCCCGATGCTGGATGCCGGCGTCCGGGTGCGGTACGGGTCGGGCTCGTACGGCCGTGAACTCACCTGCTGCAACAGCGCCGTGCGCTGCGCTTTGTCGCCGTTCTTCCACTGGTCACGCACATCGGGCTTGCCCCAGCCGATCGAGAACAGCTCGTGCATGGTCGGGTACGGCGTCAGACTCGCCGGGTCGTGGTGCCCGGCGACCACGAGTGCCTCGTCGACCGCGGCCGGGCCGACCTTGTTGATCAGCATGTCGGTGGCCATGTTGTCGCTGACCGAGATCATCTGCTGGGCCGCCTCGTGCACCGTCACCTGGGTACCCGGCGCCAGGTTGTCCATGCCGGCCGAACCGAGCTTCTTGCCTTCGGCGGTGACGGTGACCTTGTCGTCCCAGCTGAGGGTGCCGGCCGACACGGCCCGCGCAACGGCAAGCAGCACATAGATTTTCATGATCGACGCCAGCGGCATCGGCTCGTCGACGTTGGTGCCGGCGACCTTGACGCACTTGCCGTCGACGACCTTGGCGACCTGATACGAGTAGTGCGCGCCGGACTTCGCGATCGCCGCGTCGACGTCGGCCCAGGACTTGACGGTCGGCGGACGCAGCGAGACCTCCATGCGGTCGACGGTGCCCTTGCCGTCGACGTGCAGCTGGATGTCCTGGTTCACGCCGTAGGAGTTGGTGACGTGCAGCGTCGACTGTCCGGCGCCGATGTCGATGCCGGTGAGCTTGAACGGGCGGTCCCACCAGATCCACTTCATCCGGTAGGTGATGTCGTCGACCTGGTCGGGTGCGGCGAGCGTCTTCACCCCGGCCGGCTCGATGGACCAGTCCGAGTTGAGCATGTCCATCGTCTGCCTGGACCGCATGCCCTGCGGGGTGCTCATGTCGATCAGCGCGCCGTAGGCAGCGCTCGATGGCGGCGCGACGGCTGCGGGCGTACTGCTACAGCCGCCTAAGACGACGATGACTGCGCCGGCAGTGGCGAGCGCAGCCCGGGTCTTATGCCTGCTGGCCGGAACCAGCAACGTCCAACACAACCTCGAATTCGAGAAGTGATGCTCCGGTGGCGACGGGATTCGCCCGCTGCCCGGCGTGCGCCTCGACGGCCGGGCCCGTGGCCCAGGCCTGGAACGCCTCGTCGGACTCCCACTGCGTCACCACGAAGTAGCGGTTCTCGCCCTTGACCGGGCGGAGCAGCTGGAACCCGAGGAAGCCGGGCTGGCCGTCCACCGCGTGAGCACGGTTCGCGAACCGCTTCTCCAATTCCGGGCCGGCGTTGGGCGGAACTTCGATCGCATTGATCTTCACCACAGGCATGTGGTTCAGGTTACCGCGCTAGTCGACAGGCAGGATGGGGCCATGACGACCGACCTGCTCACCGCCCGGGGCGGCACCGGCGAGCCGATTGTGCTGGTGCACGGATTGATGGGCCGCGGGACGACGTGGGACCGGCAGTTGCCGTGGTTGACGGAATTGGGCGAGGTCTACACGTACGACGCCCCGTGGCACCGCGGGCGCGGCGTCCACGATTCCGAGCCGATCAGCACCGAACGGTTCGTCGCTGACCTGGCCGACGCGGTCGGTTCGCTGGGGCGCCCGGCGCGGTTGATCGGGCACTCGATGGGTGGGCTGCACAGCTGGTGTGTGGCCGCCGAGCATCCGGAACTGGTCACCGCGCTGGTGGTCGAGGACATGGCAGCGGATTTCGTCGGCTTCACCATCGGTGCCTGGGATCCCTGGACACATTCGATTCCGGTCGAATTCGATTCGGCGCAACAGGTTTTGGATCTCTTCGGCCCGGTCGCCGGCCAGTACTTCCTGGACGCTTTCGATCGCACCGAGACCGGTTGGCGGCTGCATGGCGAGGCGGCGCACTGGGTGGCGATCGCCGCCGAGTGGGGCACCCGGGACTACTGGCAGCAGTGGACGGCAGTACGGGCGCCGACACTCCTCATCGAGGCCGGCAACGGGGTCGCGCCGCCGGGGCAGATGCGCAAGATGGCCGAGATCGGGCACCGGACAACGTATGTGGAAGTTCCCGGCGCCGGCCACCTCGTGCACGACGACGCACCCGAGGTCTACCGCCGCGCGGTCGAGGATTTCCTCGCGTCCGTCTGATTACTCGAATCGGGAACGTGCCGCGGCGAGGTCGTGCGCGACGCGGTCAAGGTCGCGGGAGTCTCCCACGTCGGTCCAGTTGACGTTGCCGAAACCGTTGCGCGCACCGGGATTTCGGGTGATGGCGCTCAACAGGGCGCCGAGTGCGAAGGGGGCGACCATGATCGCGACCATCGCGACGAGAGTCAGGATGGTGTTCATGCCGATAATTCTCGAATCCGGGGCAACCGAATAAACAGTGGCAGTTCGGACGGCAATCGATAAAATACTGCCATGATCAACAGTGTCTCGGTCCTGGTGATGGACGGAGTGGCGCCGTTCGAATTCGGCGTGGTGTGCGAGGTCTTCGGCATCGACCGGTCAGCCGACGGTGTGCCGAACTTCGATTTCAAGGTCTGCGGGCCGGTGGCCGGGCAGCCCGTACGGACGTCGGTCGGCGCCTCTTTGACCCCCGACCACGGCATCGACCAGCTGCTGGGGGCCGACCTGGTCGCCATTCCGGCCGTGGCAGGTCCGGTCTATCCGCAGGCGGCGCTGGATGCCATCCGCAATGCCGCGGACTCCGGTTCGATGATCCTGACCATCTGCTCAGGGGTGTTCGTCGCCGGCGCCGCGGGGCTGCTCGACGGCCGGGCGTGCACCACGCACTGGATGCATGCGGACAAGCTGGCTCGCATGTTTCCCACCGCCCGCGTCGACCGTGACGTGCTGTTCGTCGACGACGGAAATCTGATCACCAGCGCGGGAACCGCTGCCGGCATCGATGCCTGCCTACATCTGGTGCGCCGCGAGATGGGTAGCGAGATCACCAACAAGATCGCGCGCCGCATGGTGGTGCCACCGCAGCGCGACGGCGGACAGCGGCAGTTCATCGAGCAGCCGATCCCGGTCCGGTGCTCGGAAGGCTTTGCGCCGCATCTGGATTGGATTCTGACCAACCTGCGGCAGCCGCACACGGTGGCGAGCCTGGCCAAACGGGCGAGCATGTCGGGGCGCACGTTCGCGCGGCGGTTCGTCGAGGAGACCGGCCGGACGCCCATGCAATGGGTCACCGATCAGCGCGTGCTGTACGCCCGTCGGCTACTGGAGGAGACGGATCTCGATGTCGACCGGGTGGCGGACAAGGCCGGATTCGGTACCGCAACCTTGCTGCGGCACCATTTCCGGCGCGTCGTCGGCGTCAACCCGTCCGACTACCGGCGGCGCTTCGCCTGTCCCAATCTGGTTGCGCCGCAAGCGGTTGACTAGCCCTGCGGCCGGCACTGCACGTTGACGTACACGGTGTCGAACTGACCGGAGTTGATGCGCTGGCCCCGGCCGTCGATGTTGGAGCCGGTCAGCCCGTGCACATCGGTCACCGAGCACGCCGACAGCGGGCCGGAAGTGCTGGTGTTGACCTGGACGTGATAGCCGCGGGACTGCAGCTCGTTGATGGTGTCGACGGCCGAGCCGCCGCCGGTCGGCAGCGCGGAGGCCGTGGCCGGGGCGAGTGCCGCGGCAGCGATTGCGGCTGCGGCGGCTCCGACGATGACGAGGCCGCGTCGATTGTTGTTTGCTTTCTGTTCACCTGAAATTCGGTATGCGGTCATGCTTCCGTTCTATCGGAGCATCACCGCATGTGGTACTGACTCATGCCGTTCTCATTGGAAAGCAGGCGGTTTCATGCCGTTCTCATTGAAACGGGGTTTTTAGCGCTCGCCCTCACCCGCGAGTGCGTACCGGTCATCGGCGGTCTGCTCGACCAGGCCGTCGACCAGCAGTGAGTCCAGGGCTCGGTCGCGCTGCGCGGTATCGGTGAGCCACGCCACATCCAACTGCGCCCGCGTCACCGGAGTTGCGCTGCCGCGCAACACATCCAGCAGCCGACCCCGGACCTGGCGATCGGTCCCGGCGTATTTCTGCACGGGACGCGTCGGCGCGTCCAGCTCCGGATGGCCGGCGCTGCGCCACGCGCAGACGGTCAACGGGCAGACGCCGCATTTCGGTGTGCGGGCGGTGCAGACGATGGCGCCCAGTTCCATCAACGCGGCCGAAAACACATGTGCCGTGCCATCTTCGGGCAGGAGCGCGGCGACGTCGTCGAGGTCACGCGAGCGTGCGGGCGTGTCGGCCACACCGCGAACCGCGCGTGCCACCACGCGGCGCACGTTGGTGTCGACCACGGGGACGTCCTGCTGATACGCGAAGCAGGCGACGGCCCGCGCGGTGTAGGCGCCGACGCCCGGCAGTGTCAGCAGCGTCTCGACGTCGCGGGGTACCTCGTCGCCGTGTTCGGTGGCGATGACCTCGGCGCATTCGTGCAACCGCTTGGCGCGCCGCGGATAGCCCAGCTTGCCCCACGCGCGCAGCACGTCAGCGGCCCCGGCCGCCGCGGTCGCGGACGGCGTGGGCCAGCGGGCGATCCAGTCCCGCCAGATCGGTTCGACCCGCGACACCGGGGTCTGCTGCAGCATGAACTCGCTGACCAGAATTTGCCATGCGGTGACATCCGGGGCCCGCCACGGCAAGTCGCGCTGCGCCGTGCGGTACCAGCCCAGGAGCTCGTCGGCGGGTATGAGAATTTGCCCTGAACTCATTGCGCGTCCGCTATGCGTGCAGGGCACAATGGGCGGCATGCCCAACTCGAACCCGATAAGCGCGTGGAAAGCACTGAGAGAGGGTAACGAGCGATTCGTTGCCGGTGAGTCGCTGCACCCCAGCCAGAGCATCGAGCGCCGTGCCGAACTGGCCGGCGGGCAGAAGCCGACGGCCGTCCTCTTCGGTTGCGCGGACAGCCGCGTCGCCGCCGAGATCATCTTCGACCAGGGTCTCGGCGACATGTTCGTCGTGCGTACCGCCGGTCACGTCCTCGACTCCGCGGTGATCGGCTCGATCGAGTACGCCGTGGCCGTTCTGGAAGTGCCGCTGATCGTCGTGCTCGGCCACGACAGCTGCGGTGCGGTCAAGGCCACCATCACGGCTCTCGACGACGGCGCGGTGCCGGGCGGGTTTGTGCGGGACATCGTCGAGCGCGTGACGCCGTCGATCCTCGTCGGCCGCCGCGAAGGACTCTCCGAGGTCGACGAGCTCGAGGCCAAGCACGTCAACGAGACGGTGCGCCTGCTGAGCGGGCGGTCGAACATCATCGCCGAGCGTCTGGCGTCGGGCAAGGTCGCCATCGTCGGCGCCACCTATCACTTGGCCGAGGGTCGGATCACCAAGCGCGACCACGTCGGCGATATCGGCGAATAGTCGGCGGAACTGGGGTGGCGAATACCACCCCAGTTCACAGACGACACGCCGGACCAGGTCAGAGCCCACCGCGTTTTGTGCCCTTACCGTGACAATGTGCCGGATCTAGAACCGCATGGCCCGCTGCCATCCCAGATCTATTTCCGTCGTCGGATGCTGGCGATCGGTGTCGCCGCAGTCGTCCTGCTCCTGGTTGTGATCATCGGGGTCGTCGTCTTCAGCAACAGCACGGGCGATTCCAAGGATGCTCAGCCCACCGCGAAGACGTCGACGTCCGCGACGCCGCTTCCGGGCGAAACACCCGGGGTGAAGAGTCCGATCGCGCCGCCGCCGAACGCGGCTCCGGCCCCGACGCCCACCCCGACCACCGCGGTCACGCCGCCGCCGGTGCTCAAGGCGGGCGACGACTGCCCGGACAGCACACTGGCCGCCAAGGGCATCACCAACCAGCCGACCTACGTGATCGGCGACCAGCCGAAGTTCACGATGGTGGTCACCAACATCGGCCTCGTCGAGTGCAAGCGTGACGTCGGTGCCGCGGTGCTGGCCGCCTACGTCTACTCACTGGACAACAACCGGCTGTGGTCCAACCTGGACTGCGCCCCGTCGAACGAGACCCTGGTCCGCGGCTTCAAGCCCGGCGAGCAGGTGACCACCGAGGTCACCTGGACCGGCATGGGCTCGGCGCCCAACTGCCCGCTGCCGCGTCAGGCGATCGGGCCGGGCACCTACAACCTGGTCGTCCAGCTGGGCAACCTGCGATCGGCCCCCGTGCCGTTCGTGTTGTCCGAGGCGCAGCAGCCCGGCGCGGGTGCACCGCCGGCGGGCGAGGCACCGCCCCCGGCGCCGGCGGCCCCGGCGCCCGGCGAGCCGACGCTGCCCGGCCCGGCCAACTGATCTCAGGCCAGCCGGTCTGCGATCGTCGACTCGGCGAGCAGCGACAAACCCTCACGGATGTGGCGGGCCCACATGGACCCGATGCCCTCCACCGACTGCAGGTCGTCGGCGCTCGCGGCGAGCAGGCCCTGTAGCGATCCGAACGACCGCACCAACAGGTCGACGTGTGCGAACTGCAGGCGCGGGATGCCGGCCATCGCCCGGTAGCCGCGCGAGCTCATCGCCGAATCCTGCGCCTCGGGCGTCGACGGATAACCGAAAACCCTTGCCAGCGTGGTGAAGTCGAGTAGCTCGTTGTCGCTCAGTGCGTCGAGCTCCTCGAGCGTCGCCGTCACCTGGTCGGCGGTCGGCGGGTCGGGGTTGGCGTGGTAGTCACGCACGATCAGTTCGCGGGCGGCGTCGTTGTCGCCGACGAGTTCGTCGAGCTGCAGCTTGAGCTGGCGGCCGTCGGTACCGAGCTCGACGACGTCGGCGTCGATCTCCAGGCTGATCCGGCGGACCATCTCCATGCGCTGCACGACGGTCATGACGTCGCGCAGCGTCACGAAGTCCTCGATCTCGGCCATCGACAGCTGCTTGCTGACCTCGTCGAGCCGGAACTTGTAGCGCTCCAGCGTGGCGATGGTCTGGTTCGCGCGCGACAGGATGGTCGCCGATTCCGGAACGACGTGCCGCTCCCCGGCGACGTACACCGTGACGATGCTCATCGAGTGGCTGACGGACACCACCGGGAAGCCGGTCTGGATGGCCGCGCGCTCGGCCGAGCGGTGCCGGGTACCGGATTCGTCGGTCGGGATGGACGGGTCGGGCACGAGCTGCACGTTGGCCCGCAGGATGCGGGTGAGGTCGCTGGAGAGCACGACGGCGCCGTCCATCTTCGACAGCTCCCGCAGCCGGGTCGGCGCGAACCGGACGTCGAGGGGGAAGCCGCCGTCGCAGATGGCCTCCACGCTGTCGTCGTAGCCCAGCACGATCAGCCCGCCGGTACGGCCGCGCAGGATGCGCTCGAGGCCGTCCCGCAGCGGCGTGCCGGGCGCCAGCTTGCCCAACGTCTCGCGCAGTGTCGGTCGGGCCAGATGCACGACGTTGCCGCGCCCGGCCCGGGTTCCCGCTTTCACCGACATCGGTGCACTCCTCGGTGGTTTTCCGGCCGGGCTCTACCCGGTCCGGTCCACATTCTCTGTGATCTTGCGTAACACCCGCAACGCCGCGGTGATGTTGTCGGCCGGCAGCACCCGAAGCCCGCGCGGCGGTGACTCGATTCCGGTGGGCACCACGGCCGTGGTGAAGCCGAGGCGGGCGGCCTCGGCGAGCCGGCGGTCCATGCCGGTGACCCGGCGCAGATCACCCGCCAGGCCCACCTCGCCGATGGCGATCGCGGTGGCCGGCAGTGGCAGGTCGGTGTACGCCGACGCGATGGCCAGCGCGACCGCCAGATCGGACGACGGATCGGTCAGCCGCATGCCGCCCACCGTGGACAGGTAGATGTCGTTGGTGCCGACGGGAAGCCGCGCCCGCTTCTCGAGCACCGCGGTGATCATGGCCGCGCGGGCCGAGTCGATACCGCTGACCGCGCGGCGCGGCGAACCCGCTGACGGCGAGCCGATCAGCGCCTGCACCTCGCCGATGAGTGGCCGCTTGCCGTCGAGGCTGACGGTCACCGCGGTGCCGGACACCGGGGCCGGCCGCTGGTCGAGGAACAGCCCAGACGGGTCGGCAACGCATTCGATTCCGTTGTCGTGCAACATGAAACAGCCGACCTCGTCGGCCGCGCCGAAGCGGTTCTTGACGCCGCGGACCATGCGCAGTGCCGACGCGCGGTCGCCCTCGAAGTGCAGCACGACGTCCACGAGGTGCTCCAGTGAGCGCGGCCCGGCGATGGCGCCGTCCTTCGTGACGTGGCCGACCAGAACCATCGCGATGCCCGTCGTCTTGGCCGCCATGGTGAGGGCAGTGGTGACGGCCCGGACCTGTGTCACGCCGCCGGTGACGCCGTCGGCCTCGGCGGTGGACATGGTCTGCACCGAATCCACCACCACGAGGGTGGGCTGGACTGCCTCGATGTGGCCGAGCGCGGTCTGCAGATCGGATTCGGCGGCCAGGTAGACGTCGTCGTGCGTGCAGCCGGTGCGCTCGGCGCGCAGCCGGATCTGCCCGGCGGACTCCTCGCCCGACAGATAGAGCGCACGCCGCCCGGACATGGCCCAGCGGTGCGCGACCTCGAGCAGCAGTGTCGACTTGCCGACGCCGGGATCACCGGCCAGCAGCGTCACCGAACCCGGTACGACACCACCGCCCAGCACGCGGTCCAGTTCGCTGATCCCGGTGTGGAAATGCCTGGTCGTGCCCGGATCGATCGAGCTGATCGGTACTGCGGGCGACGCCGGCGCGACGGCGCGATGCGTCGCGGGCGTCAGCGTGCTCAGTACGGCGACTTCGTTGACCGTGCCCCAGGTGCCGCAGTCCGGGCAGCGGCCCACCCATTTCGCCGTGGTGTGCTGGCACTCCGAGCAGCGGAACTGCGAACGTACTTTCGAACCGGTTCTGGCCATGCCGCGAACTTAGTCGCTGGTACCGACAGATTGCGTCAGGCTCGGCGTCCGAATCCGAGTCGCCTGGCCAGTTTTCGCATCAAGCCGGGTTGATCATCCGGGTGGTCCCCGATGACACCGAAATCCACGTGTACGGCGACGGGCCTGTCGTCGCGGTCGTACGTCGCAAGGA
This sequence comes from Mycobacterium sp. SMC-18, assembly GCF_045310895.1. NCBI lineage: Bacteria > Bacillati > Actinomycetota > Actinomycetes > Mycobacteriales > Mycobacteriaceae > Mycobacterium > Mycobacterium sp. SMC-18. Next base: position 161,098 of record NZ_JBJIAL010000005.1, on the reverse strand, counting down.
CCGGGAAACCGCCGTCGCCCCAACCGGATCCGCTGACGACGACATTGGCACCGGAGGCCGGGTCGAGTGACACATTGGCGTAGCCCGGGCCGATATCCGGTGCCCACAGGCCGCGGTCGATGGCCTCGGCGCGATCTGCCAGCACTGAATCCTCGACCGCCGCATCGTGAACCGCGAGCAGCCCGTGGTCGGTGCCGGTGAACGCGCCGAAGCTGGGGACGGGCGGCACGAGTAATTCGTCGGCGGAACCGAGCAGGGCCGGTTGGCCGTCGCCGATCGCCACGCTCAAATATGCCTGGCGGGGCTCAGGAGTGCCGTCGTCGCTCACATCGACCACCGTTGCCCAAACCCGGTACGAGCCATTCGGGACGGCGAGTATGCAACCGCCGCTTCTCGGGCCGAACGGATCCCGCGCGATCAATGCGCCGGTACTGACCTGCACCGTTCCGAGTTCGACGACGGTGCATCCCGCAGCGCGACCGGTGGTGGCTGCGAGGAACGAAGCGAGGCTAGTGATGTCCCTCGCCGCCGCCGGCAGGTGCCGGAGCGGCGTCGCCGGCCTCGCGGCGCGGGGCCTCGCCGGCGGAGATCGGGACCGCGATGGTCTTCTCGCCGGCGTTCTGGAACTTGAACGTGAAGTTGTAGTTCAGGCCGTTGCTGATGGGCTTGGTCAGCGCCACCATCGCGATGGAGGTCGTGGCGTCCTCGGACCGCGGCAGGGTCTGCTTCTGGCCGTCCGGGGTGCCGACCAGCAGCACGCCGCCCGCGGGCACCGTGGTGCCGCCGTTGACCAGCACCTCGCCGGTGTCGGAGGTGATGCCGATCAGCTTGTCGGGGTTGTCGGGCGACTTGTTGGTCGCGACGAACAGCAGCTCGACCATGGTGCCGGGCTTGACGAAGTCGCGGGTCTGCGGGGCGCGCAGGTAGACGTTGCGCAGATCCACACCGGCCTTCTCGTTGCCGATGGTGGTGGCGGTGCCGTTGACCGCAGGCAGCTGGTTCGCGCTCTGTGAGACCTGGCCGCTGCTGCAGCCGGTGAGCGTCACCGCGGTGGCCAGCCCGAAGGCGGCCAGCGTGACGGCAGAAGTGCGCGATTTCATGCGGTTCACTCAAGCCTCCTGCTTGGGCGCCAGCGGCGATGCGCGTGACGGCCTTGGGTATGTCCTGCTGTGTCCCCGGACTGGTCCGGCGTTCGACTATGCAGAGTAGTAGGTGGCGGTTGGCGGCGGTAGCGGAGGCCCGCCATCTGCCTGGTTCGGGCGTCTTTCCGGCCGGGAATGACCGGTGAATGGGACGTGAATCCGGGGGAATTCGGCCGGATTGTGGCCCCCGCCACTGCACGTAAACGCCGCGCTGTCAACCCCTTTCACGCATCTGTATGGCCCCTGACCTGCATTGTTGATCCGCGGGTGTCTGACGCCCGTGCTAACATTGCTATGTGAAAGGGGCCCGAATCTGATGATTTTCAAGGTCGGAGACACCGTCGTTTACCCACACCACGGTGCAGCATTGATCGAGGCGATTGAAACCCGGACCATCAAAGGCGAGCAGAAGGAATATCTCGTCCTCAAGGTTGCGCAGGGCGATCTGACCGTTCGAGTACCCGCAGAAAACGCTGAATACGTCGGTGTTCGCGACGTGGTGGGTCAGGAAGGCCTCGACAAGGTGTTCCAGGTGCTGCGCGCCCCGCACACCGAGGAGCCGACCAACTGGTCCCGTCGTTACAAGGCGAACCTGGAGAAGCTGGCTTCCGGTGATGTGAACAAGGTCGCCGAGGTCGTTCGTGACCTGTGGCGTCGTGACCAGGAGCGCGGGCTGTCCGCCGGCGAGAAGCGCATGCTGGCCAAGGCTCGTCAGATCCTTGTCGGTGAGCTGGCCCTGGCCGAGAACACCGATGACGCGAAGGCCGCCACCATCCTGGACGAGGTTCTCGCCGCGGCGTCCTGAACGCCATCTCCAACGGAGCAGTGAACTTCCGTATCGGTCTCGGTACCGACGTACATCCCATCGAGGCAGGGCGGCCGTGTTGGCTGCTCTGCCTGTCCTTTGACGATGCTGACGGCTGTGCCGGGCATTCCGACGGCGACGTCGCCGCGCATGCACTCTGTGATGCCTTGCTGAGTGCTGCCGGCCTCGGTGACCTGGGCAGTGTCTTCGGTACCGATCGTCCCGAGTGGCGCGGCGTCACCGGCACCGACATGCTCAAACATGTCGCCACGCTGCTGACGGCTGCCGGTTTTCGGGTCGGCAATGCGGCGGTCCAGGTGATCGGCAACCGCCCGAAAATCGCGCCCCGCAGGGAAGAGGCCCAGCAGGTGCTGTCGGCGCTTCTGGATGCTCCTGTCTCCGTCTCGGCGACCACCACCGATGGTCTCGGGCTCACCGGTCGGGGCGAGGGTCTGGCGGCGATTGCGACGGCGCTGGTGGTCTCGCTCGATTAGGCCGGTAAGCTGGCCCGTCGTGACCGAAAACCGTCTCGAGGGCCTGAGGCTCTACGACACCATGACCGGTGCCGTGCGGGACTTCACCCCGGTGCGGCCCGGACACGCATCCATCTACCTGTGTGGCGCAACCGTGCAGGGCCTGCCCCACATCGGCCATGTCCGCAGCGGCGTCGCTTTCGACGTGCTGCGACGCTGGCTGACGGCCAAGGGCTACGACGTTGCGTTCATCCGGAACGTCACCGACATCGACGACAAGATTCTCAACAAGGCCGCCGAAGCCGGCCGGCCCTGGTGGGAGTGGGCCGCCACCTTCGAGCGGGCCTTCACTGCCGCCTACGACGCGCTGGGCGTGCTGCCGCCGTCGGCCGAGCCCCGGGCCACCGGGCACATCACCCAGATGGTCGAGGTCATCGAGAAGCTGATCGAGCGCGGGCACGCCTACGCGGCCGACGGCGACGTGTATTTCGACGTGCTGAGCCTGCCCGACTACGGCAAGCTCTCGGGTCACCGCATCGACGATGTGCACCAGGGCGAGGGCGTGGCGACCGGCAAGCGTGATCCGCGGGACTTCACCCTGTGGAAGGGCGCCAAGCCCGGTGAGCCGTCCTGGCCGACGCCGTGGGGCCGGGGCCGCCCCGGCTGGCACACCGAGTGCGTCGCGATGTGCCAGGAGTACCTGGGCTCGGTGTTCGACATCCACGCCGGCGGTATGGACCTGATCTTCCCGCACCACGAGAACGAGACGGCGCAGGCCAACGCCTGCGGCGACGAGTTCGCGCGGTTCTGGCTGCACAACGGCTGGGTCACCATGGGTGGCGAGAAGATGAGCAAGTCGTTGGGCAACGTGCTGGCGATTCCGGCTGTGCTGCAACGGGTTCGGGCCGCCGAGCTGCGTTACTACCTGGGCAGTGCGCACTACCGGTCCATGCTCGAGTTCTCCGAGAACTCGCTGCAGGACGCGGCCAAGGCCTACACCGGCATCGAGGAGTTCCTGCACCGGGTCCGCACCCGGGTGGGTGCCGTCGAGGTCGGTACCTGGACCGAGAAGTTCGCGGCCGCACTCGATGACGACCTGGCGGTGCCGGCGGCCCTGGCCGAGGTGCACGCCGCCCGCGCCGACGGCAACCGCGCGCTGGATGCCGGTGACCACGCCGGCGCGATGGCCGCGGCGACGTCGATCCGGGCCATGATGGGCATCCTCGGTTGCGACCCGCTCGACGAGCGCTGGGAAACCCGCGACGAGACGTCGGCAGCGCTGAACGCCGTCGACGCTCTGGTGCAGTGGGCGCTCAAGAGCCGCGCCGAGGCCCGGGAGAACCGGGACTGGGCTGCCGCCGACGCGATCCGCGACCAGCTGAAGCTGGCCGGCATCGAGGTCACCGATACCGCTGACGGCCCGCAGTGGGCCCTGACTGATGGGGTTCCTGGGGCGAGCGAAGCGACGGGGAAGAGGTAGGACATGGCCGGAAACTCCCAGCGCCGCGGCGCGATTCGTAAAGCGGGCACCAAGAAGGGCCCGACCGTCGGCTCCGGTGGCCAGCGCCGGCGTGGGCTGGAGGGCAAGGGCGCGACGCCGCGCGCCGAACAGCGCCCCAACCACAAGGCGTACAAGATCGCGCAGAAGGCCGCCCGGTCGAATCAGGGACGGCACAAGAAGACCGATGACGTCGAGGTCGTGGTCGGCCGCAACCCGGTCGTGGAATGCCTCCGCGCCGGCGTCCCGGCCACCGCGCTCTATGTCGTGCTGGGCACCGAGGCCGACGAGCGGCTGACCGAGTCGGTCACGCGCGCGGCCGATGCCGGTATCGCCATCATGGAGGTGCAGCGCCACGATCTGGACCGCATCACCAGCAACGGCATGCACCAGGGCATCGCGCTGCAGGTGCCGCCGTACCAGTACGCGCACCCGGACGATCTGCTGAAGTCGGCGACCTCCGACTCGAGCCCGGCCCTGCTCGTCGCGCTCGACAACATCTCCGACCCGCGCAACCTGGGCGCCATCGTGCGGTCCGTGGCGGCGTTCGGCGGGCATGGCGTGGTGATCCCGCAGCGGCGTTCGGCGTCGGTCAGCGCGGTGGCCTGGCGCACCAGCGCCGGAGCGGCCGCCCGGCTGCCGGTGTCTCGGGCGACGAATCTCAACCGAACGCTCAAGGATTGGGCCGACGCCGGCCTGACCATCGTCGGACTGGACGCCGGCGGCGACACCACCCTGGACGAGCTGGACGCCTCGGGGCCGATGGTCGTCGTGGTGGGCTCGGAGGGCAAGGGTCTGTCGCGACTGGTGCGGGAGAACTGCGACCACATCGTCTCGATCCCGATGGCGGGCCCCACCGAGTCGCTCAACGCGTCGGTGGCCGCCGGCGTGGTGCTGGCCGAGATCGCCCGGCAGCGCCGCTGATTCAGCGGTCGGTGCGGGGCCGCGTCAACTTGAAGCTGTCGACCGCCCGCACCTCGCCGAACGGACCGCTCACCGCGTAGTAGGTGGCGTCCATCGAGGTATTGCCACCCGGTTGGCCTGGGTCGACATCGAAAGCCACGAATCCGCACGGGTTTTCCCGATCGCGGAAGACGGACCAGGGCGCGGCTTCCTCGATGTAGTTCGGTGTCTTCCTTCCGGTGCCGGGATTCACCTCGCCGACGGACATGAGGACGCGGCAGCGCGGTTCGGGGAACAGCATCGTGTTCGACGGGATCGACGTGCCGCCCCCGCCGATGACCAGGTGCACGGTGCCCTTGCTGGTGTCGATCGAGTCCGATTGTGCGGCAACCGGATTCGGTGTCAGGGTGTCGGTCGGCAGGGTGCCGCGGAGCGCATGGCTGCGTTCGTAGTGGTGCTCGTGCCCGCACACCACGAGGTCGACGTTGAACCGGTCGAACAGGGGCAGCCAGTTCTCGCGGATGCCGAGGTCGGCGCCGTTGGTCTTGTTGCCCGTGGAGACCGCCGTCTGGTGCATGCACACCACCACCCAGTCGATGTCCTTGTTGCTGCGGGTTCGTTCGAGTTCTTTTTCCAGCCAACGTTTTTGGGCGCCACCGGAGTAGCCGCGCACGTATGAGTTGCCGCCGTCCTGGTAGCAGACGTCGTCGTTGGCGAGGATGATCACGCGGACCGAGCCGGCGGTGAAGGCGTACCAGAGGCCACGCAGTTCGGGGTCGGAACCGGAGTCCGGCAGCCCGAAGTAGGCCTGGTAGGCGCCGTAGCCGATGGGGCCGTTGCCCAGTTCGTTCTCGTGATTGCCCGGCGCCGGCATCCACGGCCGGTGCCGCGCGGAACGGGTGTTGTTCTCGAACCATTCCGACCAGGTGCGGACCCGGTCGTGCGCGAGGTTGGCGTAGCAGAGGTCGCCGTTGACGAGGTGAAACAGCGGGGCCAGCCGTTCGACCGCGGTGGTGATGTCGCCGGCGGCCGGCGATCCGACGTGATCGCTGCCGAACGATGCCGCGACCTTGGCGTCGAGCATGGGCGTCGACTGGTCGCCGAAGCTGGTGAACCGGATGGGTGCGCGGCCCCGGGGTGCGGTACGCACCGAGCCCAGTTCGGGACTCGCGCCGTCATGCACGGCGGCGTAGATGTAGTCGGTGTCGGGCGCGAGGCCGGTCAACCGGGCATGGTGGACGCGAATCTCACTGCGTGACGCCGCGTCGCGGTAGGTGACGGTCTCGGCCGCGACGGCGGTGCCGACACCGTCGTCCGGGGTGCCCAGCATGACGTGGGGATTCTGCACTGCGGACGCGGTGTGCCAGGACACCACGACCTCGGTGGCCGCGTCGGAGCCGAACTGGGTGTGCAGCCCGGTGACCGGTGGGGCGCCGCCGCGGTCGGCCCGCTGCCACAGCATCGGACCGCTGCGCGTGGTCGTGACGTATCCGGTGGCGCCGGCTCCGAGGCCCGCGCCGACGAGAGCCGACGTGCCTCCCACGATCAGCGATCTGCGGCTCACGTCCACGACAGCCATCTTGCCTGCGATGCGGACCGCCGGCCCGGCGGCAGCGCCGCCCGACAACGAATCGACGTGTGCTGTTCTCGCCGCGGTAACCGCGCTGGCTCAGCGGCGCTGCAGCTCGACGACCGGGATGACGCGGTCGGTCTTCTTCTCGTAGTCGGCGAAACCGGGTGCGCGCTCGACGATGCGGGCGTAGGCGGCGTCCCGTTCGGCACGGGGCAGTTCGCGCGCCACGACGTCGTATTCCTCGGTGCCGATTTCGATGTGGGCGTTGGGATTTGCCCGCAGGTTGTGTACCCAGGCCGGGTCGGCGTCGGCGCCGCCGGCGGATCCGACGATCAGTCGCTTGCCGTCGATGACGAACGTGGCCGCCGGGTTCACCCGCGGCTCACCGCTCTTGGCGCCGGTGGTGTGCAGCAGGAGCAGCGTCAGGTTCTCGAACGGTCCGCCGACCTTGCCGCCGTTGGCCCGGAATTCGGCCATGATCTGTTCGTTCCAGCTGTCGGCCATTCGTCTTCCCCGCTCATCGCAGTCCCAACATCGAACAGGTCAACCATAATCCGGTCACGGCCAGAATCAGGGTGACCGGCGCCGTCACCAGCCCGACGGTCGTGAACTCCCGGGCCCGCGCGGGCATCTCGCCGCGGACCACGTTGCGCCACAAGAGGTTCGACAGCGACCCGGGGTAGGTCAGGTTGGGGCCGATGTTCACCCCGATGAGGACCGCCAGCACCGCGACCGGCCCACCGGCCGCGACCAGCGGCAGCAGCACCAGCACGGCGGGCAGGTTGTTGATCAGATTCGAGAGCAGCGCCGCGATGGCCGCGATGCCGAGCAGTGCCGGCAGCGTGGCGCCGTGTGGCAGCAGCTGAGAAAGGACCCGGCCCAAACCGAGATCCAGTACCGCGCTCACCAATACACCCAGCGCCAGCACGGCGACGAGGAACGGCACGTTGGCCGCCCGCACGATGCCCATGGGCGTCTCGTGACCGCGCACGACGGCCCGCACCGCCAGCACCGCGGCGCCGGCGAACGCGGCCCACGCCGGCTCCAGCCCGAGCAGTGAAGTGGCGCCGAAGCCGATGAGCGTCAGGATCAGCACGGTCAGGACGAAATACGGGATCTCGGGTGGGGGTGGGGCCGGTCGGTCCACGGCGCCGGCCTGCAGTTCGCGCCGGAAGTACCACCGCAGCAACACATATTCGGCAGCGACGGCGAACAGCCAGGGCAGGGACATCGCCGCGGTGAATCTGGTGAAGCTCAGGCCTGCGGTCGTGAAGGCCAGCAGATTCGTCAGGTTCGATACCGGCAGCAGCAGCGACGCGGTGTTGGCCAGGTGCGCCGCGGCATAGCCGTGCGGCCGCGCCGGCACGCCGAGCGTGCGTGCGGTCGACAGCACGACGGGCGTCAGCAGCACGACGGTGGCATCGAGGCTCAGCACGGCGGTCGTCCCGGCCGCGATGATGAAGACGATGACCAAGAGGCGGCGCGCCGCGGACTGTCCGGCGCCCCAACTGTGCCGGGCCATGTAGACGCCGGCGGCGTGGAAGAGCCCTTCGTCGTCGCAGAGTTTGGCCAGCACCAGGACCGCGGCGAGAAACCCGACGACCGGCAGCAATCGGCCGATCTCGTGGAGTGCGGTGTTCACAGCCAGGGATCGGCGGGTTGCCAGAGCGTCGGCAGATGCAGCGGCAGGCCGTCGTCGGCGGCCAGCCGGCTCAGGACGCGCATCGAGACGTCGAGGTCGTCACCGGCGTACGGCAGGGCGCGCAGCGGCTCGTGCAGGGGCCGGAAGAAGTCGTCCCAGTGCGTCAGCACCACCCGGCGCGCCCCGACGGTCCGAACCGTCTCGTTCCAGTAGTCGACGAGGTACTGCTCGGGCTGCAGACCGAGCTGCCCGATCCCGAGATACACGACCTCGGCGCGTTGCCCGGCGAGGGCGCCCGGCACGAATCCGGCGCTGCCGACGGCGAGCAGACGACGGCCGCTGCTGCGGTGGTGGATGTGCGTCGACCACGCCTCGCCGCACTTGTATGCCGATGCTCGTACCGGCGGCACCACGGGTGCGGTGATGGTGCCGGGAAAACGGTCGGGTGGGCAGTGGTGTCCGGTGAACAGCGTTACGTCGAAGGCGCCCAACGTGATCGGCTCGCCGGGAGTGGCCACCGTCAACTGCGCGTCGGGAAGCCCGCCGCCGCGGCCGATGTTCGCGGCCGACGTCCCGCCCACCAGCTGTGCGCCGGTGCGCGCGGCGACGACAGCGGAGTCCATGGCGTGGTCGAAGTGCGTGTGGACCGGCAGCACCGCATCGAGCCGGTCGATGCCGAGCCGGTGCAGGCAGCCATCAATGCGCGGTAGTGCGGGGTTCAGCCGGCCCAGCCCGACGGCCAAGAGACTCGGCCGGGAGAAGAAGCCGTCGGTCAACAGCGCCGACGAACCGTCGGACACCAGCATGGTGGTGACGCCGGCCCAGGTGACGGTCAGCGGCGAGTCGGAACCGGCCGCGGGCTGGTCGAAGTAGCGGGTGTATGCGGCCAGGTCGGGCCGGCCCAGTTTCGGTCGCATCAGCAGAAGGCCTCGATCTGTACGTTCTCGGTGGTGAGCCGGTCGAGGACGGCCCGCGCGATGTCGACGGCGCCGGGCGAATCACCGTGCACACAAATTGATTTCACGGTGATCTTGATGGTTGAGCCGTCGACGGCACCGACGCGGCCGGCGGTCACCATGGAGGCCACCCGATCGGCGATGGTGGAAACGTTGTGCAGCACCGCATTGCGCTGCGTGCGCGGCACCAGTTGTCCGTCGGGGCGGTAGGAGCGGTCGGCGAAAGCCTCGGGCACGGTGCGAAGTCCGATTTCTTCGGCGGCGGCGAAGAACGCCGAACCGGCCAGTCCCAGCACCGGGAGCGATGGGTCGACGGCGTGCACCGCCGCGGCCACGGCCCGCGCCTGCACATGATCGGTGACGATCGTGTTGTACAGGGCGCCATGGGGTTTGACGTAGCTGACAGTTGATCCGGCGACCTGCGCCAGCGCCTGCAGCGCGCCGATCTGGTAGATCACGTCGGCGGTCAGGTCCTCGGAGCTGACGTCGATGTAGCGGCGCCCGAAGCCCGCCAGATCGCGGTAGCCCACCTGTGCGCCGATCCGCACGCCGCGTTCGGCGGCCGCCCGGCAGACCCGCAGCAGCCCGGCCGGATCACCGGCATGGAAGCCGCAGGCGATGTTGGCGCTGGTGACCAGATCGAGCATCGCGTCGTCGTCACCGAGGCGCCACACCCCGAAGCCCTCGCCGAGATCGGCATTGAGATCCACCACCGCCATGGCAGCCAGCCTAGGCTCGACGCCATGTCCACTCGTGACGACATTCTGATCACCGCCTTCGGTCTCGCCCAGCTGATCGCCGCGGGCGACGTGACGCTGCTCGATGTGCGCTGGCAGCTGGCCAAGCCCGACGGCCGCGACGACTACCTGGACGGGCACATCCCCGACGCGGTCTACGTCTCGCTGGAGGACGAGCTGTCCGATCACACCGTCACGGGCCGTGGCCGTCATCCACTGCCGTCGGGCGCCGCGGTGCAGGAGGCGGCGCGCCGGTGGGGCGTGCGGGATGGCGTGCCGACCGTCATCTATGACGACTGGAACCGCGCGGGCTCGGCGCGCGCCTGGTGGGTGCTGCGCGCCGCGGGCGTCGAGAACGTCCGCATCCTGGACGGCGGGCTGGCCGCCTGGACCACCTCGGGTGGTCCGCTGGACCGCGGTGACGTCGAACCGGCACCGGGCGACGTCACCGTCACGCACCAGGACCTGTATGCCGGCGCCATGCCGACGCTGACCGCCGACGAGGCCGCCGCGCTGGGCCCGCGCCTGGGTGACGTCCGCGCGCCGGAACGGTTCCGTGGCGACGTCGAACCCATCGACCCCATCGCCGGGCACATTCCGGGGGCGATCAACCTGCCGAGCGTGCTGGCGGCCGACGGCACCCTGCGCACCGATGGAGGCGCAGACGTGGACGGTGTCTACTGCGGTTCGGGCGTCACCGCGGCGGTGGCGGTGGCCGCGCTGGCGGCCGCGGGTCGGGACGTCGCGCTGTTCCCCGGTTCGTGGTCGCAGTGGAGCAACGAGCCGGGGCGAGCGGTCGGGCGAGCGTAGCGACGGGTGGTCGATCCCGCTACCGGCGACTGACCCGTCCGACGCCCCAGCACAGCAGGAAGATGCCGAACGAGATCGACGTGACGAACACCGAGACCGGCACACCCGGCGCCAGCGACAGCACGATGCCGCCGACCGCGGCGATCTCGGCGAACACCACCGACGCCACGATGGTGGTGACGGGGGAACTGAAGACCCGGCCCGCCGCGGCGGCCGGGGTGATCAACAGCGACATCACCAGCAGGGCCCCGACGATCTGCACGCCCTGGGCGGCCGCGACACCGACCAGCGCGGCGAACACGATGCCCAGCGCTCGCACCGGAACCCCGCGGGCGGCAGCCACTTCCGGGTCGGCGGTGGCGAACAGCAGCGGCCGGTAGCAGGCTGCCAGGATCGCGACCACCAGCACGGTGACGACTGCCAGCAGCGTCAGTCCCGAATAGCCGACGCCGACGATCTGCCCGGTGAGCAACGCGAAACTGGTGCCGGTGCGACCGGGGTACAGGTGGATGAACAGCACGGCCAGACCCAGCCCGAAGGCCAGTACGACGCCGATGGCCGAGTCGCGCTCGCGTGAGCGTTGCCCCAGGATGCCGAAAAGGATTGCTGCCAGGGCACTTCCGACGAGGGCGCCGAGGCCGACGTTGAGCCCGGTCAGCAGTGCGAAGGCCGCACCGGTGAGGGAGAGCTCGCTGGAGCCGTGCACTGCGAACGACATCTGCCGCATCACGATGAACGGTCCGATCAGGCCACCGAGCAGCGCCAGTAGCGCCGCGGCGAGCACGGCCTGCTGGACGAAGTCGCGGCCGAGCAGGTCCGCGGTCAGCGCCGTGTTGAAGAAGTTATTCACAGCAGTGTCCGCTCGCATGCTCGGAGTTGTCCACGCCGGCACCGTCCTGGCCGACGACGACGTACTGGCCACCGATCCGGGCGACCTGGATGTCGGCGCGGTACAGCGCGGACAGCGTTTCGGACGTCATGACCTCCTCGACGGTGCCGATCCGGAAGCGGCCGTCGACCAGGTACAGCACGCGGTCGACGTACGGCAGTACGGGATTGACCTCGTGGGTGACGAACAGGACCGCGGTACCGGCGTCCTTGCGGCGCTGGTCGATGAGGGCCGACACCAGTTTCGCGTTGGCCGGGTCGAGGTTGAGCAGCGGTTCGTCGCACAGCAGCAGCGCGGGGTCGGACGCCAGGGCCTGCGCGATGCGGACCCGCTGCAGTTCGCCGCCGGACATCACCGAGACGGGGACGTCGGCCAGCCGCGCGCCGTCGACCTGGCCGAGTGCCTGGGTCACCACGGCGCGGCGCTGCGCGCGCTTTCGCGGACCGGCGAAACCCCACTTGTGCCCGTCGCAGCCGAGGCCGACGAGGTCGCGGCCGCGCAGCGTCAGCCCGGTGTCCAGTGAGCGGTGCTGCGGCACGTAGCCGATGGCGCCGGTGGTGGTCATCCGCCCGGCCGTCAGCAGCTGTTGGCGCAGCAGCACTTTGAGCAGCGAGGTCTTGCCGGTGCCGTTCGGGCCGAGCACCGCGATGAACTCGCCGCGGCGCACCGTCAGGTCCAGCCGGTCCCACAGGACGCGGTCGCCGAACGACAGTCGTGCGCCGGTGAGTTCGGCGACCGCTTCAGAAGGCACGGTTACTGATTATCGACCCGGCGCCGCGGCGATATCGAGCTGGTGGGCCAATGCCTCCGCGGTCTGCCGCTGCCAGGTCAGGAAGTCCTGTCCGGCGGGCAGCGTCTCGGTGACCTCGACGATGGGCAGCGCGGACTTACGGGCGGCGTCCTGGAGCTGCTTGGTGACGGCGGTCTCGGTCTGCTTGTTCACCACCAGGGCGTCGACCTTGTGGCCGTTGATGAGGTCGAGCACCGCGGCCACGTCGGCCGGGGCGGGGTCGTGGCCTTCTTCGGCGGCGGCGGCGAAGCCGTGCGGGGTGCTGTCGACGACGCCCGCGGCGGCGAGCAGGTAGTGCGCGACGGGTTCGGTGGAGACCACCGCGGCGCCCGGGTGCTTCTGTCCGATGGCGTGCTCGGTGGCGGCGATCGCGTCGGTCTTCTTGCCGAACTCCGCGGCGTTGGCGCGGTAGGCGTCGGCGTTCGCGGAATCGGACTTGGCCAGGTCGTCGGCGATCTTGGCGGCGACGGCCTTGGCGACGGCCATGTTGTAGAAGACGTGCTCGTTGGCCTCGCCGGGCGCGCTGTGCGGCAGCAGCGAGTAGGCGTCCACGGTGGTGACGTTCTTGTGGTTCTTCAGCACATCGTCGGCCCAGTGGTCGTAGCCGCCGCCGTTGATGACGACGAGGGAGGCGTCGGCGATGGCGGCCGCGTCGGCCGGGGTGGCCTCGTAGGAGTGCGGGTCGTCGACGTCGCTGGTGAGGAGGGACTTGACGTCGGCGTGTCCGCCGGCGACGGCGGTGGCGACGCTGCCCCAGACGTTGGTGGTGGTGACGACCTTGGCGGCGCCGTTGGCGTGGCCGGAGTCGTCCTGCGACCCGCAGGCGGCCAACCCGGTGACCGAGGCCAGCGCGGTGAGGGCGGACAGTGCGATGAGCCTGGTCCGGGTCATGTGTGCTCCTGTGGGCTAGTGTTAATGAAAACCGTTTGCAATAAATCTAGTGCACCGTTGCCGTGCAGCGCGAATCGGATGCGCTAGCGTCACAAATATGCCGAGGAGCCCCAACCCGAGGCGTCGGGCCACGCTGGCCTCGCTCGCTGCCGAGTTGAAGGTCTCGCGCACCACGATCTCGAATGCCTACAACCGGCCGGACCAGCTCTCGCCGGAGTTGCGTGAGCGGGTGCTCGCCGCCGCCAAGGAGATGGGCTACCCGGGGCCGGACCCGGTGGCGCGTTCGCTGCGCACCCGGAAGGCCGGTGCCGTCGGACTGATCATCACCGAGCCGCTCAACTACTCGTTCCGTGATCCGGCGGCGCTGGATTTCGTTGCCGGACTTGCCGAATCATGCGAGGAGGCCGGGCAGGGCCTGCTGCTGGTGGCGGCCGGGCCCAATCGGTCGGTCGAGGACGGCACCGCCGCGGTGCTGTCCGCCGGGGTCGACGGGTTCGCGGTGTACGCCGCCTCCGACGACGATCCGTACCTACCGGTCGTGCAGCAGCGCGGCGTCCCGATCGTCGTCGTCGACCAGCCGAAGGACCTGCAGGGCGCATCCCGGGTCTGCATCGACGATCGTGCGGCCATGCGCGGGATCGCGGAATATGTTGTCGGCCTTGGACATCGGGAGATCGGCCTGCTGACCATGCGGCTCGGCCGGGACTGGCCGCACGGTGACGCGCAGTCGGCCGTGGTGGACCCGGAACGGCTCACCTCGCAGCATTTCCACGTGCAGTGCGAACGCATCCTCGGGGTCCGCGACGCGATGTCCGATGCGGGCCTGAACCCCGACGGCCTGACTGTGGTGGAGACCTTCGAGCACCTACCGAGCTCCGGTGGCACGGCGGCTGCCGTTGCGCTGCAAGCCAATCCGCGCATCACGGCGCTGATGTGCACCGCCGACGTGCTGGCGCTCTCGGCGATGGACCATCTGCGGTCACGCGGCATCTACGTGCCCGGCCAGATGACCGTCACCGGATTCGACGGCGTCCCCGAGGCGCTGGCGCGCGGGCTCACGACCGTCGCCCAGCCGAGCCTCGAGAAGGGCCGGCGGGCCGGATATCTGTTGAACAATCCGCCGCGGTCCGGCATCCCGGTGATCGAGGTGCTCGACACCGAACTCGTCCGCGGCCGCACGTCGGGCCCGCCTGCCTAACCGGCCCGGCGCGCCGCCAGGTACGCCAGCGCCGCCGCGACGTCCTCGGGGGAGTCGACGCGGTACTGCGCGGCCGACGGCCCCGGGCCGACCTTCACGCCGACGTCACCGTCGCGCAGCCGGGCGAAGGCCTTCTCGTCGGTGACGTCGTCGCCCAGAAAGACCACGGCGGTCGCGTCGTCGCGCTCCCGCAGGGCGTCGATGGCCGAGCCCTTGTTGGTGGTGACCACCGCGAACTCCAGCACCGCCTTGCCCTCGGTGGGCTCGGCGGCCCACTGCGTTCCCGCCTCGCGCGCGGCGGCCAGCGCGGCCTCGCCGTCGGCCGCCGAGGCGTTGCGCACGTGCAGGGCGGCGCTGGCCGGTTTGGTCTCGACCGCTGCACCCGGGTAGCGGTTTGCGATCTCGGTGAGTGAATCCACGATCTCGGCCAGCAGTGCGGTGTCGACGGTCTGCGTGAATCCGGTGTTGAACTCCGCGCCGTGACTGCCCACGAGGTGCACCGAGTCCGGCATGCCGGACAGCTCGCGCAGGACGTCGAGGGCGCGTCCCGACACCAGGGCGACGAAGGTGTCCGGCAGGGCAGCCAGGTCCAGCAGGGCGGCCGACCCGGCGGGCAGGGCCCGCGCGTCGGCAGGGTTGTTCACGATCGGCGACAGCGTGCCGTCGAAATCCGAGGTGACGAGCAGTCGGGGGGTGGCGGCGACGGTGTCGAGCGCCGCGATCAGATCAGCCGGGAGCACCGGTCAGACTTTAGGGTGCTCCCCGTCACCGATCAGCAGCCGGACCGCCAGATCGAGCCGCTTGCTCACGTCGGTGGCCGAGGCACGACGCGTCAGCCAGGCCAGCAGGTTCGACAGCCACACATCGGAGATGACGCGGGCGATGTGGTACTGGTCCTCGGTGGGCTCACCGTCGCTCATGGCACGGGCGAACATCGAGTCCATGAGCTTGCCGACGTGATCAACCTCACCGGCTGCGGACGCGTCGGCGAACACGAAAGCACGCGTCATGGCCTCGGTCAGCAGCGGATTGCGCTGCATCGACCGGTTCAGCTTGCTGACCATCACGTTGAGACGCTGGTACGGCGTACCGCCCGTCAGTGAGGCGCGATCGGTCTTGGCGTCGATGCGCTCGAACTCCCGGCCCAGCGCGGACACCAGCAGGTGCACCTTGGACGGGAAGTAGCGGTACAGGGTGCCGACGGCGACGTCGGCGCGTTCGGCCACCGCACGCATCTGAACTGCCTCGTAGCCGCCCTTGGAGGCGATGGCCAGGGTGGCGTCCAGGATGCGCTTGCGGCGCTCGCGCTGTGCTTCGGAACCGAGCTCGGATTCGGTTAGTACGGCCATGTTCGTCACCTCCCGCGGGCGGACGGCGGAATCGGACTCGGGTGTTGCTGGCGTCGGCATTCGGCGGTCAGTTCCTTCAGGTAGCGCATTGGGTGAAAACGATACGCAAAGTGATCGGTAATTTCCCACCTCCAGGCGCCCCGGGACACCCGAGTGTCCTGCTGTAATGGCGATCGACTTGACGTCTGATTGCTGTCACCATTAGAACACGTTCTAGTGAGAAGCGTGTTCTTCTCGCCCAAACGCTAGGAGCGCATGGTGTCCATCACTTCCACAACTATCGACTCGGAACGGGCCGAGGTCCGCGAAATGGTCCGTAGCTGGGCTGTCGCGTCGGGTTCCATCTCCGCGGTCCGGGCTGCCGAAGGGAATGGCGCCGATGCGTGGCGGGGCCCGTATGAGGGTCTGGTCGAACTAGGGACCTTCGGCGTCGCGGTGCCCGAGGACCTCGGTGGCGCCGGCGGCTCCATCGCCGATCTGTGCGTGATGGTCGACGAAGCCGCCGCCGCGCTGGTGCCCGGCCCCGTCGCCACCACCGCTCTGGCAACTCTCGTGATCACGGACCCCGCTCTGCTGGAGGCATTGGCCTCGGGGCAGCGCACGGCCGGTCTCGCGCTGAAGTCCGACATCGCCTTCGACGGGCAGACCGCGACCGGCACCGCCAAGTTCGTGCTGGGCGCCCTGCCTGACGGCCTGCTGATCCTGCCCGCGGGTGATACGTGGCTCCTGGTCGACGCCACTGCGGCCGGCGTCACCGTCACGCCGCTCGAGGCCACCGACTTCTCGCGGCCGCTGGCCCGGGTCGAGCTCAGTGGCGCCGCGGCGACCGTCCTCGATGCGCCGGTGGCCGACCTGGCCGTGACCGTGCTGGCCGCCGAGGCCGCGGGCCTGGCCCGCTGGCAGCTCGAGACGGCCGCCGAATACGCCAAGGTGCGTGAGCAGTTCGGCAAGCCGATCGGCAGCTTCCAGGCCGTCAAGCACATGTGTGCCGAGATGCTGCTGCGTTCGCAGCAGGTCGCCGTCGCCGCGAGCGACGTCGCCGAGGCCGCCGTCGAGGGCGACGCCACACAACTCTCCATCGCGGCTGCGGTGGCCGCCGCGGCCGCCATCGACGCCGCGAAACACAATGGGCGCGACTGCATTCAGGTCCTGGGTGGCATCGGCTTCACCTGGGAGCACGACGCCCATCTGTACCTGCGGCGCGCGTACGCCACCGCGCAGATCCTGGGTGGCCACGGCACGTGGCTGCGCCGCGTGGCCGCGCTGACCCGCGCGGGGCTGCGCCGTCAGCTGCACGTCGACACCGGTGCGGCCGAGACGATCCGTCCCGAGATCGCCGCCACCGTCGCCCAGATCGCCGCGCTGCCCGTCGAGAAGCATCAGGCCGCGCTGGCCGAGGCCGGGTTGATGGCGCCGCACTGGCCCGCGCCCTACGGCCGCGCCGCGTCGCCGGGCGAGCAGCTCGTGATCGACGACGAGCTCAGCGCCGCAGGCGTTGTGCGCCCGGACATTTCGATCGGCTGGTGGGCCGCGCCGACCATCCTCGGGCACGGCACCCCCGAGCAGATCGACCGCTTCATCCCCGGCACGCTCACCGGGGACGTGTACTGGTGCCAGCTGTTCAGCGAGCCGGGCGCCGGCTCGGACCTGGCGGCACTGCGCACCAAGGCCGTCAAGGTCGACGGTGGCTGGAAGCTGACGGGCCAGAAGGTGTGGACCTCCAACGCGCACCGCGCCAACTGGGGAATCTGCTTGGCGCGCACCAACCCTGACGCACCGAAGCACAAGGGCATCACCTACTTCGTCGTCGACATGAGCTCGCCCGGCATCGACATCCGGCCGCTGCGCGAGATCACCGGCGAGGCGCTGTTCAACGAGGTCTTCCTGGACGACCTGTTCGTGCCGGACGACTGCGTCATCGGCCCCGTCGACGGCGGCTGGGCCCTGGCCCGCACGACGCTCGCCAACGAGCGCGTCGCCATGGCCGCCGGCGGCGCGCTGGACAAGGGCATGGAGCACCTGCTGGACGTGCTCGGTGACCGCGAACTGGACGCCGCCGAGGCGGAACGCCTTGGCGCACTGATCGTTGCGGCCCAGGTGGGTTCGCTGCTGGATCAGCTGACGGCCCAGATGGCCGTCGGTGGCCACGATCCGGGTGCGCCGTCGAGTGTGCGCAAGCTGATCGGCGTGCGCTACCGCCAGACGCTGGCCGAGACCATCATGGACGCCCACGACGGTTCCGGTATCGAGGATTCGCCGGACGTCCGGTACTTCCTCAACACCCGCTGCCTGTCGATCGCCGGTGGTACGGAACAGATTCTGCTCACCGTGGCCGGCGAGCGCCTGTTGGGCCTGCCGCGCTAGCGGCCCCTGCGGAAGTCGCGCGGGGTCAGGCCGACGCGCTGTCGGAATGTCGTGGCGAAGTGGTTGGGTGTCGAAAACCCAACTGCCGCGCTGATTTCGGTGATCGACAACCGGGTTGAGGACAGCAGTGTCTTGGCGCGGTCGATACGGCGGTCGAGCAGGAACTGGTACGGCGTGGTGTGGAACGCGCCCCGGAATGCCTTGATGAACGTCGCCACGGACATCTGGGCAAGGTGCGCAAGCGATTCCAGGTTGATGTCGGATTCGAGGCTGGTTTCCAGGAACTCGATGATCGACGCGCGTGCCGACGGCGGCAGGGTGTCACGCTCGGATTCCGTGGCCGGTGGCCTCGTGGTGTAGGTGTCCCGGATCAGTAATCGCAGTGTCTCGCCTGCGGAATCGAGCAGCAGCCGGGCGAGCGCGTCTTCGCGGCCTGCGACGCTGCGAATCTTGGTCACCAGCTGGAGGATCAGCGGATCGTGGTGCTTGCGCCGTGGGATGTGCACGACCTCGCCCAGCGCGTTCTCGGGTATCGAGATCTCGCAGAAGCCCGAGATGTCGCCCGTGACGACCGAGGTGCAGCGCACGCCCGCCGGCACCACCCAGGTATCACCGACGCGTGGCAGTGTGCGATCGGTCGGCCCCCAGTCCAGGTTGGTCTCCATGGACCGCAGCGCGCCCATGCGGTGCACATAGATCAGGTGGCGGCTCGAGTCATGGCAGCACCAATCGGTGGTGCGCTCGATCCGCTCGGTGGCGAAGCGCAGCGACATACCGCGACTGTCGACGGACCTCTCGCCGACGACGATGCGGGGCGTCATGGGGCGGTCGTCATTCCATGGCTTGAGTGCCATGCCGAACCTCCGAATGTCCAGCTTGGCCATGATCATGCTCCCTGGCCCAGGGGCTCACGGGAGATTTCTCCGAAAATCCTGTGAGCAATCATCGAGAGCGTCAATACCGGACGCCTGGAAATTGGAACTCGTTACAGATTTCGAATGTTTGTTTTCGGCTTGGTCGTTACCGTCTGCGCGGCCACAAGTGCTGACACCTCAGAGTCCAAGGAGAACGTATGGCATTCGAGCTGCGCCGATATTCGACTGCGGGAATCGCGATGGCATCCGCCGGCGTCATCGCCCTCAGCCCGCTGACGATTCCGTCGCCAGACCTCCATCTACCGGCGCCGACCAGTGCGGTTGCCACCCGCACCGTGGACCTCACGGCGTTCGTGAACCCGATCGCGGCCTGGGGAGATGTATTCACGACGACGGTCGCCGACCTCGGAGCACTGGGGCAGAAGTATGCTGCCGACCCCTTCCCGATCGTGCGTCAAATCATTGCCAACCAGGTCGGTTACGCCCAGGAAGTTATTTCAATCGGCGAGCAGATGGCCAATGGCCTGGCCTACTGGGTGAACCGGGCACCAGGGGAACTGCGAACGGCGCTTCAGCAGTTGGCCTCGGGCCAGTTTGCCGCCGGAGTGGATGGTCTCTACAGCTTGGGACTCAGCGGGGTTTTCGGCGTCTTGTTCCCCCTCCTGCAGTTCGATGTCCCGAAGAAGATCGCCCAGAACGTCACCAACGTCATCGGCAGCATCAGCACGGTCGGCATTCAACTGGCTCTCGGCGGGCTGACAGTCGCATTCGGGGCAGAGCAGGCGTTTGCGAACACTGGCCAGCAATTCCTCGATGCGGTCAAGGCCGGCGATGCCGCAACAGCCGTCAGCGCGGTGATCAACTTTCCCGCAACGTTGGTCAACGCTGTGCTGAACGGTTACGGCGACAGCAAGGGTTGGGGCGGACTCCTGGGGAGCAACGGGTTCGTCGCGCAGGTCTTCAACGCCCTCAAGACCATCGCAAACGCGATCAAGCCGCCGGCTCCGGAGGCTCCGGTCGCGTCGACCGCGGGCAGTGCAGCCGTACCGACGGCCGTAACTGACACGGCTACAAAGGCTCTGGCGCCGGCCACCAAGCCGTCGGCGACCGCAGCAATCAAGACCGGTGACATCGACAAGTCTTCGACCGCCCCGGCGAAGTCGAAAGATACTGTGGCCAAGGAGGATTCGAAGGCAGAGGCGCCGTCCGTGACCGAGGCCGAGGCGCCGGCGACGCAGCCGGTGAAGGTCACCGAACCGACGAAGGCCGACACGTCCACACCCGCAGCCGACCCCGTATCGGCCGAACCGGCCAAGGTCGAGACCACCGAACCGGTTCAGAAAGACACCACCAAGTCCGAGCCGGGGACCAAGGCGACGGGGACAACTTCGTCTGACGCCGATTCCGCCGGCAAGCCGGACAAGTCGGACAAGCCGGCCGAGAAAGCACCGAAGGCCGAGAAGGCGCCGAAGACCCCGAAGGGTCCGAAGGTCGCCAAGCAGCCGAAGAAGGCGTCGTCGACGCAGCGGTCAGCCAACGCGGGTTGATGGGGGACGAGATCGGCGAAATGGTTGCGAAAGCCATTCGGCAGGCAACCATTTCGCCGATCTCGGCTCGCGTCCGAAGTAGTCAGGGCTCAGGGGACCACGAAGTCGGTGGTGACGCGGTCGAGCGGATGGTGATTGGCATCCGCGAGGATGATCTCGACCTTGTGCGGTCCGTGCGGCAGGCCGACCAGGATCACCGGTTCACCGCTGGCGTCCGCCCAGTGCCACGGGGCCCCGTCGACGACGACGTGGATATGGCCGATGCGCGGAGTCACCTTGAGTGCCTCGGGGCCGAATACCGGTTCGATGCGCAGGTTTTCGGCGCGGTATTGGATGAACACCTGTCCCTTGGCGAGGGCCTCGGGGACCGGTGGATCGACGATCAGTTTGGCCGGCGGCTGCGGCGCGGTCAGCGGCACCACGCCCGGAGGGCCGAGCACGTCCGCGGCGCTGGGTACTCCGGCGGCGTGCGAAGTCGTAGGGGGAGCAGAACTCTCGTGACTCGCGTGGTCCGAGGTCTCGACGGTCGTGCCACATGATGCGATGAGCCCCGCAGTGGCCGCGATGACCGCACACCCCATGAGGCGCGGCAGCTTCGTCATTCGTTTCCCTTCTGAAAGCGGCTCTGACAGTAGTCGGAAAGCGCTGCGCCGGTGGCTCCGACGGCTCCCGCCGTTCCGAGCGCAATCACCGTTGCGACCGTGGGCGCGTGCCCTGCGTAGAAGAAACTGGTGATGCCGAGAAAATATGCCGGCGGATAGTTGAACACGGGCAGCGCTCGCAGACACATGACGATGGCGACGAGGGCAAATATCGCAATGCCGGTGGCGGCCAGACCGAGTGATGGCTGCAGTCGATTGATCACCAGCGTCGTCACGGCGCCGAAGGCCAGGCCGGCCACGTACGACGCCAGATTGGCATAGCGGTGACGCACGGTGTCGCCGGTGACGCCGTAGGCGACCCAGCCGAGAAACATCGCAGGTGCAGAGAGCATCGCCCAACCCGTACCGAACGTGACGACGGCCGCGACGCCGGCGACGATCAGCGTGATGGTGTGAAACGGGATCGCGGGCGTTCTGGCCGCGCCGGTTGAGGTGATGCTCACGTGCGTCTCCTGGTGGTTGATCGGTGCGGCTTCCGTTGGCGAAGTGGACATTTCGATGTACTGCCGAGTCCGCTCAGGCCACGCTGAGCACGACGTCGATGTTGCCCCGGGTGGCCTTGGAATACGGGCAGGTCTGATGTGCGGCGTCCACGATGGACAGGGCAGTGTCCCGCTCGATGCCCGGCAGGCTGACGTTCAGGCGCGCCTGTAGGAAGTAGGCGCCGTCGATGCTGCAGAGGTCGACCTCGGCGTCGACGGCGGTATCGGCCGGCAGTTTGACGTTCGCCTTACCGGCCGCGATCTGCATGGCTCCGATGAAGCATGCGGACCAGCCTGCAGCGAAGAGCTGCTCGGGATTGGTGCCGGGCCGGTTGCTGCCGGGGGGATCGAGGCGGATGTCGAGCCGGCCGTCGGAGCTTTGCGCGTGTCCGTCACGGCCGCCCGTGGTGCGGGTCTTGCCGGTGTAGAGGACGGCGTCCTGGGTGCTGGTGCTCATCTGTGACTCCTGGGAAGGGCGGTGCGGATAATCAATCGCATCCGATTGACTCGGATGCGATGAGACTAGCGCACGACGTCGAGATGTCAACCCATCCGATTGAATCGCATCCGATAGAATCGCTTCGGGATGTCACTGAAGCGTCAGGAGTTGTCGATGGCTGTCGAGCACCCAACCGAGGCTGCCGGTCCCCGGCTTGCCGACTTCATGTGTTTCGCGATCTACTCGGCGAATCTCGCCTACGGGAAGGCGTACAAGCCGATCCTCGACGAGCTCGGTGTCACATATACCCAGTACATCGCGATCGTCGCGCTCTGGGAGAACGATCATCAAACCGTCCGCAGCCTGGGCGAAAACCTCTTCCTGGAGTCGAACACGCTGACCCCGATCCTCAAGAAGCTCGAAGCCCAGGGATACGTGCGCCGCCGGCGCGATCCGTCCGACGAGCGTCAGGTCATCGTCAGCCTCACGGATGCGGGCCGGGCGCTGCGTGAGAAGGCCCTGCCGATGAACCTGGTGGCAGCGACCGGCTTGCCGTCTGATGAGTTCGACAAGCTGCAAAAGGCGGTGGTCACCTTGCGCGACAACCTTCGCGAGCACGCGCAGACGCACGCCCGGTGAACTGTCAGTGCCGCATGCGGTGTGCACCGGCGACGATGGCGTCGTGCAGCGCGACCTCGGCTTCGGACGGTGTGCTCCGGCGGTGCAACAGCACGAACTCCAGATGACCCAGGTTCGGTAGCCGGCTGACGGTAATCGGTTGAAGTCCTTGCGGCAGAACGGATTCGGAATGCGCGATGATCCCGAGTCCGGCGAGTGCCGCAGCCTGCAGGCCGAGCAGACTGTCGCTGACGCACGCGATGCGCCAACTGCGGCGCTCACGTTCCAGTTCGCGTAGCGCGATATGGCGGGTCAGGCTCGGTGGTGGGTACGTCACGATCGGCACCGGGTCGGTGATGTCGGTCAGCCCGGGCCGGCCGGCCCACACGAGGCGATCGCGCCACAGCAGCTCGCCGTGTTGTTCGCCGGGTAGTCGTTTGGCCACCATGAGGTCCAATTCGCCTGCGGCCATGCGCGTTTTCAGGTTCTCGCTCAGGCCCACGACCAGTTCCAGGTCGACACCGGGGTAGGACCGCCGAAACTCGACCAGCACGTCCGAGAGCATGCGGCCGACCAGATCGTCGGAGGCGCCCAGCCGGATGAGGCCCGTGGGTTGGGATTCGGAGAAGTAGCGGTCTGCCTTGGCCTGCGCGTCCAGGATGTCGTGCGCAAAGCCCACCATCGCGGCGCCGTCAGCGGTGAGGGCCAGGTTGCGGGTGTCGCGCCGGAACAACTCGCGGCCGACGGCCTGCTCCAGTCGGGCGATGTGGCCGCTCACCGTCGACTGGCGCAGGCCCAGCAGACGTCCGGCGGCAGTGAATCCGCCGGCGCGCTCCACGGCCAGAAAGGTGCGCAGCAAGTCGGGATCGAACACATTCATCACAATATTCGGTTAGAGATATCGAATCTATCGCCTGGAAACATTAGTCGAGGCAGCAGTACGTTTGTTCGGTGAATCTGCTCGCCAAGCTCCGTATCGACGGCTTTCTGCTCGGGCTGTTCGCCGCGATGGTCATCGGTGTGCTGCTTCCGGCCCGCGGCGACGCGGGTCAGGCCGTCGAAACCGCCACCAAAGTCGCGATCGCCGTGTTGTTCCTGCTGTACGGCACGCGCCTGGAGCCGCGCGAGGCGCTCGAGGGGCTGAAGCACTGGCGGCTGCACACCACGGTGCTGGCCGCGACCTTTGTGCTGTTCCCGCTGCTCGGGCTGGCGATGAAGGTGCTGGTGCCGTCGGTCCTGACCGACGAGCTCTACGTCGGCATGCTGTACCTGTGCCTGCTGCCGTCGACGGTGCAGTCGTCCATCGCCTTCACTTCGATCGCCCGCGGCAACGTCGCGGCAGCCGTCGTCAGCGCCTCGGCGTCGAACCTGTTGGGCATCTTCCTCACCCCGTTGTTGGTGACCCTGCTGATGCAGACCACCGGCGCGGCCACGGTGTCGGCGAATTCGGTCCTGGAGATCGTCGTGCAGCTCTTGCTGCCGTTCCTCGCCGGCCAGTTGTTGCGGTCCAAGCTGCACCGCGTGCTGGCGCACACCACGCTCACCAAGGTTGTCGACCGCGGTTCGGTCTACCTCGTCGTCTATGCGGCGTTCAGTGCCGGCATGGCCGAACACATCTGGGCGGGCATGAAGTTCACCAACGTGCTCGCGGTGATCGCCGTCAGCGTGGTGCTGCTCGCCGTGGTGCTCGGCATCACCGCCGGGGCGGCGCGGCTGCTGAAGTTCGATCGCGCCGACCGCATCGTGATCATCTTCTGCGGATCGAAGAAGAGCCTCGCCACTGGTCTGCCGATGGCCACCGTGCTGTTCGCCGGACATCCGGTCGGCCTGATCGTGTTGCCGCTCATGATCTTCCATCAGATTCAGCTCATCACCTGCGCGGTCCTGGCCGGCCGCTGGGGACGGCAGGCTGACGCCGAGGCGGAGCGGCAAGAACTCGCGGTCGCGCCGAGCTGATACCTGGACCTGCGCGCGGGTGCACCCGCGCCCGTTGGCATCGAACAATCTCGGCATCTTGGCCGCGGACGCGTTGGTGGACGCCGTCAGGTCGCTCGACTCGAAGTCCTGACACGCGGCAATTGATCTGCGGCAGCGAGTGATTCGGTGCCGCAGATCAACTCGCGGCACAGTACTGGCTGTCAGACCCGGAAAACCCGGGCCGCATTCCCGCCGAGGTAGAGGTCGCGCGCCTCGGCATCGATGCCCAGGCTGTCAAGCCGTTCCAGACACCGCTCGGCCGACAACATGGGCCAGTTGGTGCCGAAAAGCACTCGGGTGCGGCCGGATCCGCGCATGTAGTCCACGAGCGCCGCGGGTAGGCGATGCACGGCGTAGGCCGAGGTGTCGATGTAGAAGTTCGGAAACTTCTTGGCCAGGAACAGCACTTCGTCGATCCACGGCGCGCCGACGTGGCCACCGATGACCACGAGTTCCGGGAACTCGAGCAGAACCGTCTCCAGGTAGGGGATCGGCCGGCCGGGTTCGGACGGGCACAGCGGGCCGGTGTGCCCGATCTGCGTGCAGAACGGGATGCCGAGTTCGACGCAGGCCTGCAGCAGCGGATAGTAGCGGCGGTCATCGGGTGGCAGGTTCCACAGCCACGGGACGACCCGCAGTGCCACCATGCCCAGTTCGGTTACCGCCCTGCGTAATTCGCGGACAGCCTCGACCGGCCGGGTGAGGTCCACGGCGGCGACACCGGCGAACCGGTCGGGATGTGCGCGCATGTGCGCTGCCGTCTCGTCGTTGTCGATCAGTGCGCCGTGCGGCCCGACCCACGCGCACAACAACGACTTCTCGACGCCGGCGTCATCCATCGCCTTCAGGGTGACGTCGATGGGCAGGGCCGGCAGGTCTTCCTGGCGGGTCCAGCGCAGCAGCGGCCGAAGCCAGGGCTGCCGCATGAACAACTCGTTCGGCTGCTGGGACCACGCGTCGATCACTCGTGTCATATCCCAATTACTTCACTAGTGAAGTAATAATGCAAGAGTGGATCCGAAACACAGGTCACCGGCAGGCAGACGGCGCGCGTATTTCCAGCTGCAGACCGTCGCGCAGCGGCTGCGCACCACCGCCGACCGGCTGTTCACCGAGGAGGCCGGCATCACGACGGCGCAGGCTGCCGCACTGATGCTCATCGCGAACCACGCCGGATGTCGCCAGTCGCTCATCGCGGCACAGCTCGGCCAACGGGAATCGGCGGTCACGGCGATGGTTGGCCGGCTGGAGACCGCGGGGTTCGTCGAGCGCAGGGCCAGCCAGAGCGACGGCCGCGCCTGGGAGCTGTGGCCGACCGAATCCGGCGCGGACGCGCTCCGGCGACTGGACGCCGCGCTGGCCACCGTCAACGGTTACATCGACGAGGCCTTCGGGGTCGACGAGGTCGACGGCGTCGTCGACGCACTGCTGCGGTTGAGCGATCTCCTCGACGGCACCGACGGCCGAACGTGAACTTGATCGCGAAAAATCAGCGAAAGTTCGCGATCTACTTCACGTTCGGGGATGCGATGCTCAGTTGTAGTGCGTCGTCGCGCAGGCGGTCGGCGTCGTGAGGTTCACGCCGGGGTAGGTGACCTGAATGTCGGCGCAGGCAATGAAATTAGCCTCGGTGTTGGGCCTGCCGGTCCGCACATCGAGCGTCAGCGACGTGCCGTCGACCGCGAACTCCTCGAACGTGCCGCCACCGTTGAACGTGACCGAGACCAGAGCGCTGTTCTGCGACTTGAGCTGCCGCGAGTTCACCGGGCCGTTCCACGAGCCGCGGTTGATCGGCGGGGCTCCGGTCGGTGCACTGTACGAGACGTCTTGGTACACATTGCGGTTGGAGCTGCGCAGCGTGATGTTCTCGCGTGCCCAGGTGTTCGGCGGCAGCGGAACCGGATTGCCCCCGACGACCAGGTTGGCGGCGGTGTTGAAGGTGCACGCACCTCCCGAGCACTGTGCCGTCACGTGAATCTGAATCTTCGTGGCGTCGTCGACGGGCACGAAGGCGTCGGCCGAATTGACTGCGGCAGCAGCCGTCGCGGGGGACATCAGAGCCGTCGCGGTCAGCACAGCGGCCGCGGTTGCTGCGGTAAGCCGGTTCACAGTCAAGAAACTAATCCGTTCGCTACTCGTCGTAGGTGACTTCGACGGAATCCGTCTTGGGCACCGCCTGGCAACCGAGGATGAGGCCCTCTTCGAGGTCGGACGGCTCCAACACGTCGTTGATCGCCATGTCGACGTCGCCCTTCTTCATCAGCACCGCACATGCCCCGCAGTGCCCCTCTCGGCAGGAGAACGGTGCGTCCAGTCCCTTGTCGAGCAGCACGTCGAGCAGTACGGCCTTGCGCGGCCACTGCAACTCGTGCGTCTCACCGTCGAGCGTGACGATTGCGGTGGCCGGGCCCTCATCGCTGTCATCCTCGGCGAGCACGACGGCGGCGAACGGGTCGGAGTCCAGTGACTGGAACACCTCGAGGTGGACATTGCTCTTGTCGGCGCCGGACTTGAGGAGCGCCTCCTCGGCGGCGGCCATGAACGGGCCCGGGCCGCAGATGAACGTCTCGCGTGTGGTGTAGGGCGCCAGCTGCGTGGCCAGGATGGTCGGGTTGGGCAGGCCCTGCACCGACTCGAGCCAGTGCACGACGGACAGCCGATCGGGGTACAGCGACGTCAGTTCGCGCAGCGCCTTGCCGAAGATCACCGACTTCTCGTCGCGGTTGGCGTAGAACAGCGTCACCTTGCCGGTGCCCTCGGACAGCGCGGACTTGAGGATCGACAGCATCGGGGTGATGCCGCTACCGCCGGCCAGCAGCAGGAAGTCGGTGTCGAGGTTCTTGGGGACGAACGTGCCGGACGGCGCCAGCACGTGCATCCGCATGCCGACATGTGCGTTGTCGCACAGCCAGTTCGACGCGTAGCCGTCCGCGGTGCGCTTGACCGCGACGGTCAGCGCCTCGTCGGCATGCGGCGAGCTGCACAGGGAGTAGCAGCGGGCGACCGATCCGGTGCGGGTGCTCGGGACGCGCAGGGTCAGGAACTGACCGGGGGAGTACTTCAGTCGCTCTGGCGGGATGTCGCTGCCGTCGGGCGTCTTGAACACCAAGACGCGCGCGTCGTTCGTCTCGGCGACGACATCGGCCACCACAAGTTCCAGCACGTGGCTGCCCAGCGGCTCGTCCACAACGATCACCCTTCGTTCGAACCGGCCTGACGGCCAGTAACTAGAACAGGTTACAAAAGTGCAGTTATGCGGGTCTACCTGCTGCAGTACCGCCATGCTCGACACAAATCGTAACGTGTTCTAATCTTCTGTCTAGACGACCACTCCCCGGGAGGCAATCCGTGACGTCAATTGAACAACTCGACGTGCAGACCGTGCTGGCTGGCATCGACGACCTGCTGCCGGTGCTGCGCGAACGCGCACAGCTGACCGAGGACCTGCGCCAGGTGCCGCAGGAGTCTATCGACAGTCTGAACGAGATCGGCTTCTTCAAACTGCTGCAGCCCGCCCAGTGGGACGGCCTCGAGGCCGACCCCACCGTGTTCTACGAGGCGGTCCGCCGCATCGCCAGTGCCTGCGGTTCCACCGGCTGGGTCGCGTCGATCATCGGCGTGCACAACTGGCACCTGGCGCTGTTCGACCAGCAGGCCCAGGAAGACGTCTGGGGCGAGGACTCGACCGTCCGCATCTCCTCGTCCTACGCCCCGATGGGCGCCGGCGTGGTGACCGAGACCGGCGACGGCTACATCGTCAACGGCGCGTGGAACTGGTCCTCCGGTTCGGAGCACGCCACCTGGGCGTTCCTCGGTGGCCCGGTCATCAAGGACGGCCGTCCGGTCGACTTCGGCAGCTTCCTGATCCCGCGCACCGAATACACCATCGACGACGTGTGGAACGTGGTCGGCCTGCGTGGCACCGGCAGCAACACCATCGTCGTCAAGGACGTGTTCGTGCCGCGGCACCGCTTCCTGTCCTACAAGGCGATGAACGACGGCACCGCCGGCGGCTACCAGACCAACACCGCCCCGGTCTACAAGATGCCGTGGGGCACCGTGCACCCCACCACCATCTCCGCCCCGATCGTCGGCATGGCCTACGGCGCCTACGCCGCGCACGTCGAGCACCAGGGCAAGCGCGTGCGCGCCGCGTTCGCCGGTGAGAAGTCCAAGGGCGACCCGTTCGCCAAGGTCCGCATCGCCGAGGCCGCCAGCGACATCGACGCCGCCTGGCGCCAGCTGATCGGCAACGTCGCCGACGAGTACGCCCTGCTGGTCGCCGGCAAGGAGATTCCGTTCGAGCTGCGGGCCCGTGCCCGTCGTGACCAGGTGCGCGCCACCGGCCGCGCCATCGCGTCCGTCGACCGCCTCTTCGAGGCCGCCGGCGCCACCGCGCTGGCCAACGGCACCCCGCTGCAGCGCTTCTGGCGCGACGCCCACGCCGGCCGGGTGCACGCGGCCAACGAGCCCGAACGCGCCTACCTCATCTTCGGTAACAACGAATTCGGTCTGCCCCCGGCCGACACCATGGTCTGATGACCGCCGCGGTATCCGAGGTCACTTTCGAGTCCACTTCGCGGTATGCGCAGGTGAGCGATGATCTGCGCCTGCACTACCACGAGGCCGGCGACCCGGCCGCCGAGACGATCGTGCTGCTGCACGGCGGCGGCCCGGGTGCGTCGAGCTGGTCGAACTTCTCGAAGAACATCGCGGTGTTGGCCGAGCGGTTCCATGTGCTGGCCGTCGACCAGCCGGGCTACGGATATTCGGACAAGCCCACCGACCACGTGCAGTACCACCGCCACAGCGCGACGGCGCTGCTGGCGCTGTTCGACCACCTCGGTATCGAACGGGCGGCGCTGGTTGGCAATTCGCTCGGCGGTGGCACGGCGGTCCGGTTCGCGCTGGATCATCCGGAGCGGGCCGGCCGGCTGGTGCTGATGGGCCCCGGCGGGCTGAGCGTCAACCTGTTCGCGCCCGATCCCACCGAGGGCGTGAAGCTGCTCGGCAAGTTCGCCTACGCACCGACGCGCGAGACCCTCGAGGCGTTCGTGCGGATCATGGTCTTCGACCAGAGCCTGGTCACCCCGGAGCTGATCGATGAGCGGTTCGCCATCGCCAGCACACCCGAGTCGCTCGCCGCACTGCGCGCGATGGTCAAGTCCTTCGCGGGGCCGGACTACGAGCTCGGCATGATGTGGCGCGAAGTGCACAAGCTGCGGCAGCGGGTACTGCTGATCTGGGGCCGTGAGGATCGGGTCAACCCGCTCGACGGCGCGTTGGTGGCGCTCAAGCAGATTCCTCGGGTCCAGCTGCACGTGTTCGGTCAGTGCGGCCACTGGGCACAACTAGAGAAGTTCGACGAGTTCAACAAGCTGACCCTCGATTTTCTGGGCGGCTAGAGGAGACATGGCATGACGACGATCAAGGCCCTCGGCTACATGCGCATCGAGGCCACCGATGTGGCGGCCTGGCGCGAGTTCGGGCTCAAGGTGCTCGGCATGATGGAGGGCGAGGGCACCAACCCGGATGCCCTCTACCTGCGGATGGACGACGTCGCGGCGCGTCTGGTGATCGTGCCCGGCGAGAAGGACCGCCTGTTGGCCTCGGGCTGGGAGGTCGCCGACGCGCCTGCCCTCGAGCAGCTGAAGGAAACCCTCAGCGCCCACGGCGTCCCGTTCAAGGAAGGGACCAAGGAAGAACTGCTCGACCGCAAGGTCGAGGGCATGATCAGCTTCCAGGACCCGGCCGACAACACCCTCGAGGTGTACTACGGCATCCAGTACCTGGGTCGTCGCTTCGTCAGCCCCTACGGCCACAAGTTCGTCACCGCCGAGCAGGGCCTCGGCCATGTCGTGCTCACCTGCAATGACGACGCCGCGGCGCAGGCGTTCTACCAGGACGTGCTGGGCTTCCGGCTGCGCGACTCGATGCGGCTGCCCCCGCAGATCGCGGGCCGCCCGGCCGACGGCGACCCGGTGTGGCTGCGGTTCTACGGCTGCAACCCGCGCCACCACGCGCTGGCGTTCATGCCCATGCCCAACCCGACGGGCATCGTGCACCTGATGGTCGAGGTGGAGAACTCCGACGACGTCGGCCTGTGCCTGGACCGCGCCAACCGTAAGAAGGTCAAGATGTCGGCCACGCTGGGCCGGCACATCAACGACAAGATGCTGTCCTTCTACATGAAGACGCCGGGTGGCTTCGACATGGAATTCGGTTGCGAGGGACTCGAAGTCGAGGACGAGAGCTGGATCGCGCGCGAGAGCGTCGGCATCAGCCTCTGGGGTCACGACTTCAGCGTCGGGTTCAAGTAGGCTCGCGCGGCATGACTTCGACCCCGCAGATCGACCCCCGCACATTCCGTAATGTGCTCGGGCAGTTCTGTACCGGCATCACCGTCATCACCACCGTGAATGACGGTGTGCCGGTCGGTTTCGCCTGCCAGTCGTTCGCTGCCCTGTCACTGGACCCGCCGCTGGTCCTGTTCTGCCCGACAAAGCAGTCCCGGGCCTGGAAGGCCATCGAGGCCAGTGGCAAGTTCTGCGTCAACATGCTGCACGAGAACCAACAGCACGTCTCGGCGCAGTTCGGCTCCAGGGCCGAGGACAAGTTCGCCGGGATCGATTGGAGCCCTTCGGGATTGGGCTCCCCGGTGCTCGACGGCACGCTCGCCCACATCGACTGCACGGTGCACTCGGTCCACGACGGCGGCGACCATTTCGTGGTGTTCGGCGCGGTGCAGTCCATGTCCGAGCCGCAGGCCATCAAGCCGCGTCCGCTGCTGTTCTACCGCGGCGAGTACACCGGCATCGAGCCGGACAAGAACACCCCGGCGCAATGGCGCGACGATCTGGATGCGTTTCTCACCACGACGACCGAGGACACCTGGCTATAGTCGCGCAATGAGCGCGCCGATCCGGTCCGGATTGCGTCGGGTCGTCCTGGCTTCCATGGCCGGCACCGTCGTGGAGTGGTACGAGTTCTTCCTGTACGGCACCGCAGCCACCCTGGTGTTCAGCAAGGTGTTCTTCGGGCAGAGCGGCAGCGATCTCGATGCCATCTTCGCCGCCTTCGTCACCTACGCGGTGGGCTTCGTCGCCCGGCCGCTGGGTGGCGTGGTGTTCGGTCACTTCGGCGACAAGTTCGGCCGCAAGACTCTGCTGCAGTTCTCGTTGCTGCTGGTCGGTTCAGCCACGTTCCTCATGGGCTGCCTACCGACCTATGGACAGATCGGCTACTGGGCGCCGGCGCTGCTGGTGGTGCTGCGGTTCATCCAGGGCTTCGCGGTCGGCGGCGAGTGGGGCGGCGCGGTGCTCCTGGTCGCCGAGCACAGTCCCGCCCAGAGCCGCGGATTCTGGTCCAGTTGGCCACAGGCCGGGGTGCCGGTCGGCAACATCCTGGCGACCGTCGTGCTACTGACGTTGACGAAGACGTTGTCCGAGCCGGAGTTCCTGTCGTGGGGCTGGCGGGTCGCGTTCTGGCTGTCGGCGGTCGTGGTGCTGGTTGGTTACTACATCCGTACCAAGGTCACCGATGCGCCGATTTTCGTTGCGGCACAAGAAGAAGCCGAGCGCGTCAAGGCATCGTCGATGAGCGTCGTCGAGGTGCTCCGGTACTATCCGGGCAAGGTGCTGACCGCCATGGGGCTGCGGTTCGCCGAGAACATCATGTACTACCTGGTGGTCACGTTCTCGATCACGTATCTGAAAGTGCATGCGGGCGTGAGCACTTCGCTGATCCTGTGGTACCTGCTGGTGGCCCACGCGGTGCACCTGGTGGCAATCCCGTTGGTGGGCAGGCTCTCCGACCGCATCGGCCGTCGCCCCGTCTACCTCATCGGGACGCTGCTGACCGCCGCCTGGGGCTTCGTCGCGTTCCCGATGATGGACAGCAAGCACTACTTCGTCATCATGACGGCGATCACCGCGGGCCTGGTCGCGCATGCGTTCATGTACGCGCCGCAACCGGCGCTGATGTCGGAGATGTTCCCGACCCGGATGCGCTATTCCGGTGTTTCCCTTGGCTATCAGGTGACGGCGATCTTCGCCGGGTCACTCGCACCGATCATCGCGGTGCGGTTGCTGAAGGACTACCACTCGTCGGTGCCGATCGCGATCTACCTGGCCGGGGCCTGCGTGGTGACGCTCGTGGCGCTGGCGTTCGCGCACGAGACCAAGGGCATCGACCTGGCGGATGTGGATCGGGCCGACAATGAGCGCGTTGTTGCCGCCGGCGTGCCCCGTCCGTGACGGTTCGCGCGCCGAGTGTGCGTACAGATCGTCATATCCGTGGGCAGATTCAAGCGGTCGCCGCAACAAATGTGGACGGGTCTGACAGTAGCCGGTCGAGTTCCTCGGCCGGGGTGCGCCAACCGTGGCGTTTACGGGGTCGGGCGTTGAGTTCAGCGGCGACCTGGTCGAGCCATCCGGGTCCGTAGAACGACAGGTCGGTCCCTTTAGGAAAGTACTGGCGCAGAAGACCGTTGGTGTTCTCGTTGGTGCCGCGCTGCCAGGGGCTGTGCGGATCGCAGAAGTAGATCGGCAGGCCGAGGGCTTTGGTGATGTCGGCGTGCTTGGCCATCTCGCTACCTTGGTCCCAGGTCAGCGAGCGGCGCAGGATCTCGGGAATCTCCGGGATTTTGGCGCTCATCGCGGCGGCCAACGTCGCGGCGGTGTGATCGCCCGGCAGGTGCAGCAGCACCACGAACCCGGTGGTGCGCTCCACCAGGGTGCCGATCGCCGAACCTGATGCGGTGCTGCCCAGGATCAGGTCCCCTTCCCAATGCCCCGGGACCGCCCGATCATCAGCCTCTTTCGGGCGGTCGCTGATGCTGACCATGTCTTTGATTTTGCTTCCGGTTTCGTTGCGGCCCTGCGGTTTCCGTCGAACCCGGCCCGTGCGCAGGGCTTCTTTGACGATGCGGGCCAGCTCACCGCGCGGCTGTACATACAGCGCTTGGTAGATCGTTTCGTGGGACACCCACATCTCCGGATCGTCGGGAAAATCAAGGCGCAGTCGGCCCGCGATCTGCGCCGGGCTGTCGTGCTTTTCTAAGCGTGCCACGACCTGCTCCAGCAGGGCAGGGTTGGACTCCAACTTGCGAGCCTTGGGTCGCTTGGCGTTGGTGGTGGCCACCTCCTGAGCCACCCAGGCCCGATATCCGCTGGTGGTGGCTCCACGTTTGCGTTCCTGGTGGATCGTGGTCCGGGACCGCCCCAGAGCCGCTGCGGCCTCGGTGACGGTCGCGCCGGCGGTCAGCAACTGCTCGAGGCGCCACCGCTCGATAAACGACAACGGCCCCCGCGAGACCCCGGGATCGAGTTCAACCACGGCGCATGACGGATCATCGGTAGGAGCGGGGGTTTTCGGCACGAATCCAGCCTGAGCGACCCACCGCCGGCCCTGGTTCTCTGACACGCCCGCGACCACTGCGGCGTCGGCCACAGTGGCACCGGCATGCATCTCCTGCCAGAACGACGCTTTCACCGCACCCGAATACCGCGTGCCGCAATGCCGCGGATCGGTTTGATACCCAGCTTCTTTGGCCCATCGCCGACCCGTCGCACCACTCACCCCTGCCACGGTTCCAGCCGCCGTCGGTGACAGCCCCGACCTCAACGCCGCATCGAAAGCATCTCGCACCGACTGCGGAACACCATAACTACCCAAATGACTCCAACGCCTCGGATGCATCGAACAACACCTCTCAAATCAGGTGTTGTGACGACCCCTTGAATCTGCCGTGGCTGAGACGCGCTGTACGCACACTCGCGCTGAACCCTGATTCAGCGACTTCGCGAGTGTGCGTACAGATCGTCGGATCCGCGGTTGCGCCGCTCTGACTGCACATTCGTGTGCGTGAATGTGCTGGGCACTTGACAAGCAAATGCCTTGTGGGCGTTGACCGTGCGCGGGCGCATGCAAAGTGCGAGAAGCGAAGACCCAGGGCGCACGATCAACATGTGGCCGACGGGAAAGGTCGACTACGACTCGTCCTGCATCGCGGCTTCCCACAGCCCGCGGCCCAGCTCCGACAGCCGCAGCGCAAGCTTCTCGACGCGCGCGGGGAAGGGGCCCCGCGAGGCGTCCTTGATGGCCTTCAACACCATCGACTCCGCGCTGAGAATCTCGTAGTCGGCCTTCAGCTCGGGGTCCTCGGGAACGGTCTCGACCAGCCCGAGCGCCAGCAGGTGGCTGACGTACTGCGGCACCATCTGCGGCAGCGCGACGTTGGCGGTGCGGCCGATCAGGCACGCGTTCTCCAGCGTCGCGACGCTGCGGTTCCGCGGGTAGATGTTCACCAGCGGCGACGACTCGTTGTCGGACAGCGCGCCGATGATGCGGGCCTCGTCGGCAACCAGCTGATCGAGCAGCCGGTGATAGAGCTCGGTCTTCCCGTCGGCAGTGCTCTGGTCGATGGCGCGGTCCAGCAGGCCGCCGAGCTTGCCGTGCAGGGACTCCTTGGCGGGCTGTTTCTGCGGGGCGGGTGCCGGCGTGCGTTCGGGGGCCATCTCGATGGCCTCGACGGTGGTCTTGGTCGCGATCGCAATCTGCTCGCCACCCCAGGCGGCAAGCTTGAAACCGAACTTCGCGACGCCGAGGGCGCGGTTGGCCAGGCCGAGCGGATCGAATCGCTTCGGGATCGCCAAACCACCGCGCGGCGTCGAGATCGCGATGGCGATCTCACCGATGGGCGTGGACAGCTTGATGCCGTGCCGTTCGAGGCCCTCGCGGTTCACCGGTAAGTCGTCGGTAACTTCCGGTTCTGGGTTGTCGGTTTCCTGGGACATTGCGGACCGATGGTACCGGCCTGCCGATTGTTCTCGCCCCTTGTGTGGCAAACGCGACAGCTACCCCTGCCGGTATGCGGCAAGCCAGGGACCCAGCCGGCGCAGCGCTTCTTCGATGTCGGACTTCGGCCCGGCGAACGACAACCGAACGAACGATCCGCCGTGCTGAGTGTCGAAATCCACGCCCGGCGCGATCGCCAGGCCGGTGTCGGCCAGCAGCTTCTCGCAGAAGGTCAGGGAGTCCGTCGAGTACGCCGAAATATCGGCGTAGACGTAGAACGCGCCGTCGGCGGGTGCCAACTTGTCGAGCCCCACGTCGGCCAGCCCGGCGAGTAGCAGCGCGCGGTTCTCGGCGTAGTGGTGGACGAGGGAGTCGGCTTCGGCGATCGCCTCCGGCGTGAACGCCGCGACGGCCGCGTACTGGGGGAGTGTGGGAGGGCAGATGGAGAAGTTGCCGGTCAGGCAGTCGACGGCCCGGCGCAGCGGCTCAGGCACCAGCAGCCAGCCCAACCGCCAGCCGGTCATGGCGAAGTACTTCGAAAAGCTGTTCACCACAATGGCGTTGCGCGAGGTCTCCCAGGCGCAGCTGGTCGCGGGCGCGTCGTCGTAGATGAGCCCGTGGTACAGCTCGTCGCTGATGAGCTGTAAGGAGTTGTCGTCGCACCAGGTGGCGATGGCGGCCAGATCCTCGGCCGGCAGCACGGTGCCCGTCGGGTTGTTGGGGCTGGCGATGATCAGACCCTTCACCGGTGGGTCCAGCTGCTCCAACATGGAAATGGTCGGGTGGAAACGGGTTTCGGGTCCGCACGGTATCTCGACGACCTCGCAACCGAGCGCCGACAGGATGTTGCGGTAGCAGGGGTAGCCCGGGCTCGCCACCGCGACGCGATCGCCGATGTCGAAGCACGAGAGGAACGCCAGCAGGAATCCGCCGGTGGATCCGGTGGTGATGACGACGGCGTCCGGTTCCACCTCGACGCCGTACCGGTCGAGGTACGACTTGGCGATGGCTTCTCGCAGCTCGGGAATACCGAGTGCGACGGTGTACCCGAGGTTGTCGTTGGCCAGCGCCTCGGCGGCGGCGGCCCGGATGGGCGCCGGTGCCTGTGCGGCGGGTTGCCCCGCCGACAGGTTCACCAGGTCGCCGTGGCTGCGCTGGCGCTCGGCCGCGGCCAGCCACACGTCCATCACATAGAACGGTGGGATGCCCGCGCGCAGCGCTACCGGATTGGTCATACCTCGACGTTAGGCCAGAACGTCAGCCTCGAGGCGACGCAGGTGCTCCCGCGACGACCCGAGCAGCTGCGCACTGCCGTGCGCGCGCTTGAAGTAGAACTGGATATCGCTTTCCCAGGTGATCGCGATGCCGCCGTGCATCTGGATCGCCTCGCCGGCAACGGCATTGAACGCCTCGGTGGCCATGTAGCGGGCCAGCGACGCATTCGTGGGGGTCGGGTCGGCGAGGGCGTCGTTGACGATCGAGCGGGCGGCCGAAACCTTGACGTACAGGTCCGACATCCGGTGCTTGAGCGCCTGGAAGCTGCCGATCGGGCGGCCGAACTGCACGCGGTCCTTGGAGTAGGCCACGGTCAGGTCCAGGCAGCGGCTTGCGGCGGCGACCTGCTCGACGGCCATCAGGATGGCGGCGGTGTCCGCCAGGCCCGGGTCGGCGCCGAGGGTGGTGGTGCTACCTGGGGCCACTGCGGCGAGCCGACGGGTCGGGTCCATCGCGGTCGCCGGCGTGACGGTGTTGTCGGTCCAGCGGGTCAGCTGGCCGTCCTGCGCGGCGATGACCACGTCGGCGACGTCGCCGTTGATGACGTAGCCGGCGTCGAAAACCACTGTGCCGATGGATGTTCCCTCGGCCAGGCCTTGCAGCGGCTCTTCCTCATCGGCGGCAAGCAGCGCCAGTTCGGCCAGCGTGGTGCCGAGCAGTGGCGTCGGGACCAGGTTCTTGGCCAGCTCCTCGAGAACGACGGCGGCGTCACCGAGCTCGCCGCCGGCGCCGCCGAGCTCCTCGGGCACGACCAGCGCCGCGGCGCCGACCTGCTCGCACAACATCCGCCAGAGCTTCTCGTCGTAGCCCTTCTCGGACTCGATGGCAGCCCGGACGGCCTCGGGGCTCGCGTGCTTCTCGACCAGCGCTGCGACGGTGGCGCGCAGCATCTCCCGTTCTTCGCTCACAATCACAGCCCTTCCAGTACGCGGGTCCGGTGCCACGTCGAGTCGCCCCACGCCGAGCGCAGCGCCTGGGTACGCAGCAGCAGCAGGGACAGGTCGTGCTCCTGCGTGAAACCGATAGCGCCGTGCGTCTGCAGCGACGAGCGCGCGGCCAGCAGCGCGGCCTCGTTGGCGGCCACCTTGGCGGCGCTGACGTCGCGGGCCAGCGTGGGCGAGCCGTCGGCCAGGGCCAGGGCCGCACCGTAGAGCAGCGGGCGGGCCAGTTCGACGGCGATGTGCACGTCGGCAAGCTTGTGCTTGATGGCCTGGTAGGAACCGATCACGGTGCCGAACTGGGTGCGCTGCTTGGCGTACTCGACGGCCGTGTCGAGCATCGCCTGGCCCGCGCCGACCAGCTGTGCCGCGGTGGCCAGCGCCCCGAACTCGAAAGCCTTTGCGGTGTCGGCCGATTGGGCCTCGCCGGTGGCAGTCACGTCGAACAGGTGCCGCGCCGGGTCGACGGACTGGTGCTGAGTCCCAATCGTGGCGTCCTGCACTTGCCCGCCTTGCCCTTCTGAGGCCAGCAGGATCAGCCCGGCGGTGTCGGCGTCGACGGCCCGCGGGGCCAGCGGCGGCAGGGCGACGGTGGCGATGAGCTCACCGGAGGCCAGGCCTTCCGAACGCTTGTCTGCCGCCAGCAGCACCGGGGCCACCGCGATGGATTCGGTGACGGGACCGGGCACGGCCCAGTAGCCCAGACGCTCAAGGGCGACAACCAGATCCACCGGATGCGCGCCGATACCGTCGAACTCTTCCGGCACGTTCAGTGCGGTGACGCCGAGGTCGGCCAGCGTCGACCACACCTTGCGGCCGGGGGCAGCGTCGGCTGCCTTCTCGACTCCGCCCCACGCCCGAACGGCGGCGGGCACGTCTGCCGCGCCCAGCGCGGCGTCGATGCTCGCAGCGAAATCGCGCTGCGATTCGTCCAATTCAAAGAACACGTCTGATCTCTCTTATTTGCGGGGCAGGCCCAGCAGGCGCTCGGCGATGATGTTGCGCTGAATTTCGTTGGTACCGGCGTAGATCGGCCCGCCCAGGGCGAACAGCAATCCTTCGGTCCAGTGGTCGTACAGTTCGGCGTCGGGGCCGCGCAGGTCCAGTGCGGTCTGGTGCAGGGCGACGTCGAGATCGGACCAGAACACCTTGGTCACCGAGGACTCGGCGCCCAGTTCGCCACCGTTGGCCAGCCGCGTCACGGTGCCGAAGGTGTGCAGGCGGTAGGCCTGGGCCTTGATCCAGGCATCGGCGACGCGCTCGGCGTAGGCCGGGTTCTGGTCGGCCTTCCATTGCGCGACAAGGCGTTCGGCCGGGGCGACGAAGCGGGCCGGGCTGCGCAGCGACATGCCGCGCTCGTTGCTCGACGTGCTCATGGCCGCGGTCCAGCCGTTGTGCACCTGACCGATGACGTCCTCATCGGGGACGAACACGTCGTCGAGGAAGATTTCACCGAAACCGGTCTCGCCGCCCAATTGGGCGATGGGGCGGACGGTGATGCCCTCGGCCTTGAGGTCGAACATGAAGTACGTCAGACCCTTGTGCCGCTGGGCTTCCGGGTCGGAGCGGAACAGGCCGAAGCCGCGCTCACCGAACGGGGCGCGCGAACTCCAGATCTTCTGGCCGTTGAGCTTCCAGCCGCCGTCGACCTTGGTCGCGGTCGAGCGCAGGGAGGCCAGGTCGCTACCGGATTCGGGCTCGGACCAGGCCTGGGCCCAGATCTCTTCGCCGGAGGCCATTTTCGGCAGCACGCGCTGCAGCTGCTCTTTGGTGCCGTGTGCGAACAGCGTCGGCGCGAGCATCGCGGTGCCGTTGGCGGAGGCTCGGCCGGGGGCGCCGGCTTTGAAGTACTCCTCCTCGTACACCACCCACTGCAGCATGGTGGCGTCGCGGCCGCCGTACTCCTTGGGCCATGCGATGACCGACAGGCCGGCGTCGAAAAGCACCTTGTCCCAGACCCGGTGCTGCTCGAAGCCCTCGAGGGTGTCGTAGGACTTGGTGGGGAACTTGTCCCTGTTGGCCGACAGGAAGTCGCGGACCTCGGCCCGGAATTCCTCGGTTTCGTCGTCGAATGTCAGATCCATTTACTGATTCATCTTTCGCAATTCGGGCTTGACCACTTTGCCCCCAGGGTTGCGTGGCAGCGTCTCGAGGAACGCCACCGACCGCGGCGTCTTGAAGTCAGCCAAATGTTCCTTGGTGTAGGTCTGCCGACCGGGCTGCTGGGTGCCGTCGGACCCACTCATTGGAACTCCCTCTAACAAAGCAAGTGCTTGGTAGGTTAGCCTACAAGGGTGATAGAGGTCCAGACGTTCCGGGCTGAGGTCCGACAATGGCTCGCAGACAATCTCGTCGGCGAATTCGCAGCTCTCAAAGGTCTTGGCGGCCCCGGCCGCGAGCATGAGGCATACGAAGAACGACGCGCGTGGAACCAGCACCTGGCCGCGGCAGGGCTGACCTGCCTGGGCTGGCCGGACGAGCACGGCGGTCGGGGACTGTCAGTCGCGCACCGCGTCGCCTTCTACGAGGAGTACGCCAAGGCGGACGCCCCGGACAAGGTCAATCACCTCGGTGAGGAACTGCTGGGGCCGACGCTCATCGCGTACGGCACTGAGGAGCAGAAGAAGCGCTTCCTGCCGAACATCCTCAATGTCACCGAGCTGTGGGCCCAGGGTTACTCCGAGCCCGGCGCCGGTAGCGACCTGGCCAACGTCTCGACGTCGGCTGAACTGGTCGGCGACGAATGGGTGATCAACGGCCAGAAGGTGTGGACCTCACTGGCGCACTGGGCGCAGTGGTGCTTCGTGGTGGCCCGCTCCGAGAAGGGCTCCAAGCGCCACCACGGCCTGTCGTATCTGTTGGTGCCGCTGGACCAGCCGGGCGTCGAGATCCGTCCGATCGTTCAGCTGACCGGTGACTCCGAGTTCAACGAGGTGTTCTTCGACGACGCCCGTACCGACGCGTCGCTGGTGGTCGGTGAGCCCGGGCAGGGCTGGGGCGTGGCGATGGCCACCCTCACCTTCGAGCGTGGTGTTTCGACGCTGGGCCAGCAGATCCGTTATAAGCGTGAGCTTGAGGGCCTGATCGACGTGGCCAAGCGCACGGGCGCCATCGAGGATCCGCTGATCCGCACCAAGCTGACCGAGTCCTGGACCGGCCTGCAGGCCATGCGGTCCTACGCGATGGCGACCATGGACGTCGAGCAGCCGGGCCAGGACAACGTGTCAAAGCTGTTGTGGGCCAACTGGCATCGCGAGCTCGGTGAGATCGCCATGGACGTGCAGGGCATGGCCGGCCTGACGCTGCCCGGCGGCGAGTTCGACGAGTGGCAGCGCCTGTACCTGTTCTCCCGTTCGGACACCATCTACGGCGGCTCCAACGAAATTCAGCGCAACATCATCGCCGAGCGGGTGCTCGGCCTACCCCGAGAGGCCAAGGGCTGATGGATCTTTCAGTTGCACCCACCGAGGTTGAAGGCCACGGCCTGCTGAAGGGCAAGGTCGTCCTCGTGACGGCAGCCGCCGGCACCGGCATCGGCTCGTCCACCGCCCGTCGGGCGCTGTTGGAAGGCGCCGACGTCGTGGTGTCCGACTACCACGAGCGTCGCCTCAACGAAACGCGTGACCAGCTGGCCGCACTCGGCCTGGGCAAGGTCGAGGCCGTCGTCTGCGACGTGACCTCGACCGAGGCCGTCGACGCCCTGATCACCGCGGCCGTCGAGAAGATGGGCCGCCTGGACGTATTGGTCAACAACGCCGGCCTCGGTGGCGAGACACCGCTGGTCGACATGACCGACGACGAGTGGGACCGCGTCCTGAACGTCACGCTGAACTCGGTGATGCGCGCGACCCGGGCAGCGCTGCGGTACTTCCGCGGTGCTGAGCACGGTGGTGTGATCGTCAACAACGCTAGTGTCCTGGGCTGGCGCGCCCAGCACTCGCAGTCGCACTACGCCGCTGCCAAGGCCGGGGTGATGGCCCTGACCCGTTGCAGCGCAATCGAAGCCGTCGAGTACGGGGTGCGGATCAACGCGGTGTCCCCGAGCATTGCGCGGCACAAGTTCCTGGAGAAGTCGGCCGATGCCGCGCTGCTGGACCGGCTGTCCTCCGACGAGGCATTCGGCCGTGCCGCCGAGCCGTGGGAAATCGCCACCACCATCGCGTATTTGGCCAGTGACTACTCCAGTTACCTGACCGGTGAGATCATTTCGGTGTCGAGCCAGCGGGCGTAGTTTTCATCCGGCCGCGAGGTTCGGATATATGTATTTGCCCGCCTAGTTGCGACAACTCTGTCGCAACTAGGCGGGCATTTTCATGTGTGGCTGGATCGCGATCTCGCGAGCCTGACCTGGTGGCGGACCCTCTCGATCAGATGATCTCCTGCTCCTGCAAGCTCGCGATCCGCGCCGCGTCATAGCCCAGTTCGCCCAGTACCTCCGCGGTGTGCTCGCCGATCAGCGGCGGCGCGAGGCGGATCGTCGCAGGCGTCGCGCCCATGCCCGCCAGCGGGCTGCCGATCAGGTCGACCGATCCGGCGGCGGCCCACATGTGCGGAGTCGTGGCGCGCAGGCCCCGATGCTGCACCTGCGGATCATCCCAGACCTCTGCTAGATCGTTATAGCGCGCGGCCGGGATGCCCACGCTGTCGAACTTCGCCTGAAGCTCCTCCGTCGTGAACTGCCGGCTCCACACGTTGATGATGTCGATCAACTCCGCGCGATTGATCTTGGCCCGCTTGGCGTTGGTGTCGAAGCGCGGGTCGGCGTAGAGCTCGGGCCGGCCCATCAACTCCGCCATGCGCCGCCAGTGGGCGTCGCTGCCGGCCGTAATGTACGTCATGCCGTCGCGCGCATGGATGAGGTCGGCGGGTCCGCCGCCGTTGCCACCATTGCCCAGACGCTCCGCCTGGACGCCGCTGATCAGATAGTCCTGCATGATGTGGCAGATCATCGCCACGGAACTGTCGAGCAGCGCCATGTCGATGTGCTGGCCCTCGCCGGTGTTGTTGCGATGGTTCAGCGCGGCGAGGATCGCGATGGCGCTGTTGTGGCCGGTCACGAAGTCGACCAGGCTGGGACCGGCTTTCACCGGACCGGCGCCGGGTTGGCCTTCGGGGATACCGGTCACGGCCATCATGCCGCCGCTCGCCTGGAACAACCCGTCGTAGCCCGCGCGCGCCGCCATCGGCCCGGTCTGGCCAAAGCCGGTGATCGAGCAATAGATGAGGCGGGGATTGATCGCCTTCAGGCTCTCGTAGTCCAGCCCGAACCGCTTGAGGTCGCCGACCTTGTAATTCTCGATCAGGATGTCCGCGGTC
Organism: Mycobacterium sp. SMC-18; assembly: GCF_045310895.1. Taxonomy (NCBI): domain Bacteria; kingdom Bacillati; phylum Actinomycetota; class Actinomycetes; order Mycobacteriales; family Mycobacteriaceae; genus Mycobacterium; species Mycobacterium sp. SMC-18. The sequence continues at coordinate 118,152 of NZ_JBJIAL010000005.1, read as the reverse complement.
TTGACCAGGGCACGCAGGATGTCCTGCCCCTCCGGCTTGGAGTGGTTGACCGTGATCGACCGCTTGTTGCGGTTCGACGCGGTGAAGAAGCCGGACTGGCGAAGGTCCTTGCCATCCTTGCCCTCGACCGAGGCAAGACCGTAACCGCGCCCTTCGTCACCGCTGCCCGGTCGCTCCACCTTGATGACGTCAGCGCCGAGGTCGCCCAGTATCTGCGCGCTGATCGGGCCGGCGAAGACGCGGGTCATGTCGATGACCCGGATACCCTCCAGGGCACGCTGTGTCGTGCTCATGATCTCCTGCTACTCATCCATTTCGAGTCGTGCTGCGCGCAAGCATAGGGCTCGAATCGAAGCGCCCGACGCTTTACGCATCCCATCTATCGGTCGCGGTCGAGAACCGCGCGTGTGACCTCGCCCGCTCTCAGGGCCGCGATCGCCTCAACGTGCGCGACCCCTGTGAGCACTCGATCTTTGTGTACGTAGTGGCCAAGTCAACACCGGCCCGACCTACCCTAGCAAGCGCTTGGTTTCCATGCTGTCGAGATGGCGTCTCCATCGCCAGTCAACCCGCGAGCAGGCGCGACGAGCTACTTCAGCTCGCCGCGGCGATGTTCGCTGAGCGTGGGCTGAAGGCAACCACTGTCCCTGGTCTTCTCGCTACTAACGGGCCGCCGAACGTGAGCTTGTGTGCGAAAAATCGCCGATTCTTTGCACACAAGCTCACGTTGGGCACAGCCGCACAACCGCGCCGACGGGCCGAAGTGGATTGCCGGCGCCGCGGTACCGATATCTTGATACTCGTGGTCGGTAAGGACGAAGCGGCGTTCAGCGGAGAAGGTTGGCGCGAGCTTGTGGGCCGCGTCCACGCCGAGCTCGACGAACTGGTGGCCGCCCGGGACCGCATGGAGCAACTGGTGCGGCTCATCGTGGACGTGGGCTCCGACCTGGATCTGGATGTGACACTGCGGCGGATCGTCAGCGCCGCCTTGGAACTCACCGAAGCGAAATACGGGGCACTCGGGACCCGTGCCGCCGACGGAACCCTGGGCGTTTTCGTCGGTGCGGGCATCGACGCTGACACGGCGCGCGAGCTGGCCGAGCTACCTGTCGGTGAGGGTCTGCGTATCGACGATCTGCAAGCCCATCCGCTGGCTGCTCGGTTGCCGGCGCACGACCCGCCGATGCACGCACTGTTGGGATTGCCGATCCGCGTTCGGGACAGCGATTTCGGCAGCCTGTACCTGATCGACGACCGGCCTGACCGGGTGTTCGCGCCGTCCCAGGAGGCGGCCGTCCGCGCGCTGGCGATGGCCGCGGCAGCCGCTATCGACAACGCCAGGCTTTTCGAGCGGGAACGTGAATCCGCCAAATGGATGAAAGCCAGTCGCGAGATCACCGCCGCGCTGCTGTCCGGTAATCCGCAGACGAGGCCGCTGCAGCTCATCGTGAACCGCGCACTCGAGCTGGCCGACGCCGAGCAGGCGATCCTGCTGGTGCCGAACGAATCCGATCTCACCACCAGCGGCGCCGACACCCTGGTCGTCGCCGCTACGGCGGGGCGGTACTCGTCGGAGGTGATCGGCCGGCAGGTCCCGATGGACGGCTCTACGACAGGCAGTGTTGCGCGTCGGGGGCTGCCGCTGATCTCTGACTCATTCCAGTATCCGATCGAGGGGTTCACCGATGTCGGTGAACGGTCGGCGATCGTCATGCCGCTGATCGCCGATGATGCGGTGCTCGGAGTGATCGCGGTGGCACGCCGACCGCACCAGCCGGCATTCGACGAGGTTTACCTGGATCTGGTCAACGACTTTGCCCGCCACGCGGCAATCGCCCTGGCGCTGGCCGCCGGTCGCGAGCACGCGCTCAACCGAGAGTTGGCGCAAGCGGACACCGTCGACGGAGCGCTGCTTGCCGCGGCGGAGGAACTGCGTCGGCTGTGGCGGGCACGTCGGGTGCTGACGGTGACTTTCCCGACTTACAGTTCGTCGGCGGGGACCGCCTACGGTGAGCCGCACATCTTGGCGGCCGGTGACTCCACCCGGTGGTCAGACCTGCCAACTGAAACCCGTCAGATTCTCGTGTCACTGCGCGACGGAGATTTCTTGACGCCGAACGCTGCGCTGCCGGGTTCGGCAGGTATCGCGTTGCAGCACCCCGACGGGGTGCTTGTCGTCTGGATCGAGCTCAGTGAAGAGCGACCGTTCACGCTCGAGGACCAGACCCTGTTGACGGTGCGTGCGGGGCGTCTGGGCCAAGGTTTGCAGCGCGTGCATCGAGTCGATCAACAACGCGAAACGGCGTTGGCGCTGCAGCATGCCATTCTCGGACCCGCTGATCTGCCAAAGGGTTTCGCGGTCCGCTATCAGGCGGCCAGCCGGCCGCTGCAAGTGGGCGGTGATTGGTACGACGTCTTCCGGCTCGATGACGGACGCATTGCGATGGTGGTGGGTGACTGTGTCGGTCATGGTTTGGCCGCCGCCACGGTGATGGGACAGATTCGCAGTGCCTGCCGCGCACTGCTGTTCGAGAATCCCAGCCCCGCTGTCGCGTTGGCGGGCCTGGACCGCTTCGCGGCTCGACTGCCCGGTGCCCAGTGCACGACAGCGGTGTGCGCGGTGCTCAACCCGGATACCGGGGAGTTGGTCTATTCCAGTGCCGGGCATCCGCCGCCCGTGTTGATCGAGCCCGACGGTGCGCAGCGAACACTCGATGGCGGCCACACCATCGCGCTCGGGCTCCGGCACAACTGGCAGCGTCCCGAAGCGACGATCACTGTGCCGGCGCGGGCCACCCTGGCGTTCTACACCGATGGGCTGGTCGAACGTCGCAATCACCCTTTGGAGCACGGGATTTGCACTGTCGGTGGCCTCATTCGCGACGCCCAAGGGTCCACGCTGGACGATTTGGCAGACCACGTGATGGCCAACCTCGCGCCGCCCGACGGTTATCAGGATGACGTCGTTCTCCTGCTCTACCGCCAGCCGGCCGCACTGGAACTGGAGTTCCCGGCCGATGCTGCCCATCTGGCCGAAGCCCGTACCACCTTGCGCGACTGGCTCTCTCGAGCCGGCATAGACGCCCAGCAGGCCATGAACGTGCTCGTCGCTGCCGGGGAAGCCATCACCAACGGCATCGAGCACGGGTATTGCCGCAGTACCGACGGCACGATTCGACTGTCCGCAACGGCATCGGCCGATCAGGTTCAGGTCGCCGTCGCCGACAGCGGACGGTGGAAGTCCGCGCCGGCTGCGGTAGGCACCAATCGCGGTCGGGGCATCGCACTCATGCGCGAGCTCATGGACGACCTTGTCATCACCCGCGACACTGCCGGAACGACAGTGCACCTGACCATGAGGATCACTTGATGGCCACGTCGCTCACGCTGAACAGCACACGCAGCAATGACGGGACATCCGTTCTGGCTGTTGCCGGAGAAATCGACATGAGCAATGTCGAGGCGTTCGACGACGGTCTCACGGCCGCCATCGCGGACTGCGACGGCGGTCAGCGGTTGACCGTCGACCTCAGCGCCGTGCAGTACCTGGACAGCACGGCCATATCCGCGTTGTTCACCCGCGCCGACCGCATCGAGATCATCGCCCACCCCCATCTGATGGGCGTGTTCCGGGTCAGTGGCCTCACCGAACTGATTTCGGTCGAGCCCGCGTCGTCGGCGACGGAGTCCGCACGGGACTAACCCGGTGCCTCGAGGTGCCAAAGCAGGAGCACCCGGGTTCCGGTCGGGGTGGCCGTGATCTCGGCGCGGTCGGTGAGCGCATGAATCAGGGGAATGCCGCGCCCGTGGGCCGCGCCGCGCAGCTGTGGATCAGGAGCCCGCCAGGCGCCGTCGTCGCTCACCTCGACGGTCAGCGTCGCCAGGGCGGGGTCGTAGCCGGCGTGAACGTGCATGGCCCCGGGCGCGGGAGCGCCGCTGTACGCGGACTCAGCCGCATTGGCCATCGCCTCGTAGACGGCCAGGAGGATGTCGTTCCTCTTGGTCGGGTCCAGGTCGAAGGTACGGGCCAGCCAGGCTGCGAATTCGTCGCGGAGCAGCGCGGCGTTGGCGGGGTCCGCGCCGATACCGGTCTTGGCGAAGCTGGTCGCCGGCTGCTGTGCGTCGATCATGTCGGACTGGTCAGTACCCACTGGCGCAAGGCTTTATGTCGCTACAGCCGCGAGAGCTTCGTCGCGGGTGGCGAAAAGCTCGACGATCTCGGCAATTCCGACGAGCTCGAGGGGTCGACGGGTGGCGGGGCCGTCCGCAACCAGCACGAACCGGATACCGGGCGCCAGTTCTTCGTTGGCGGCCGCCAGCGCTCCCATGCCGGCGGAGGCCAGGAAATCCACCTCGGTCAAGTCGACAACGAGGGCGGCGGGGCTGTCGTCCTGGGCTGCAGATCGGATCGCCGCGGCTAGCTGCGGTGCGGTGAGCATGTCGACGGTTCCCGTCACCGCCACCACGGCGACCTGCCCGCTGCGATGGTGCTCGATGGTGCATGCCGGCGGTGCCAGGTCGCCCGGGTTGTCGCCCGCTGGACTCGATTGACCGGTCATATCTCCTCCCCGAGGGTTCAACGCCTTCAGTGGCAGCGGACAAGATGATATCGACCGCGGACCGGGTCGCGTATCAGACCGTGTTCGCCGTCTACGCTCGCTCAAGGGACGGGCGAGCCCGCGAATCGAGCCGCCAGCAGGGCGGATATCGACCTAACAAGCGCTTGGTTGCTATGCTGTCCCGATGGTGTCTGAATTGCCCAGCCCACAGGCCAGCAGGCGCGACGAGCTTCTCGAGCTCGCCGCGGCGATGTTCGCCGAGCGCGGGCTCAAGGCCACCACGGTGCGCGACATCGCGGACTCCGCGGGCATCTTGTCCGGCAGTCTCTATCACCACTTCAAATCCAAGGAACAGATGGTCGAGGAGATCCTCCGCGACTTCCTCGACTGGCTGTTCGAGAAGTACCAGCAGATCATCACGACCGAGTCTGATCCCTTGGAGCGGCTCAAGGGACTGTTCATGGCGTCCTTCGACGCCATCGAGCACCGGCACGCGCAGGTTGTCATCTACCAGGACGAGGCCAAGCGGCTTGGCTCGCTGCCGCAGTTCGGCTTCGTCGACGAACGCAACCGCGAGCAGCGCAAGATGTGGATCGAGATCCTCAATGAGGGTGTGCAGCAAGGGGTTTTTCGCTCCGATCTCGATGTGGACCTGGTCTACCGGTTCATCCGTGACACCACCTGGGTGTCGGTGCGCTGGTATCAGACCGGCGGTCCGCTGACCGCGCAGCAGGTTGGCGCGCAGTACCTCGCGATCGTCCTCGGGGGAATCACCACACCCGCCAAAAGCATTGCAAACACATAAGTTTCAGTAACAACAAGGGAGATGAGAAATGGCCGCATCTGAGGCGTACGTCATCGACGCTGTGCGCACCGCCGTCGGCAAGAAGGGCGGTGGCCTCTCCGGTTACCACCCGATCGATCTCGGTGTGGAGGTGTACCGCGGGATCTTCGCGCGCAACGACGTCGACCCCGCCGCGTTCGACGACGTCATCGTCGGCTGCGTCGACGCCATCGGTGGGCAGGCCGGCAACATCGGCCGCCTGACCTGGCTCGCCGCCGGCTACGACGAGGGCGTGCCCGGCACCACCGTCGACCGGCAGTGTGGTTCCTCGCAGCAGGCCATTTCCTTTGGTGCGCAGGCCATCATGTCCGGCACCGCCGACCTGATCCTGGCCGCCGGCATCCAGAACATGAGCCAGATTCCGATCAGCTCGGCGATGATCGTCGGTGAGCAGTTCGGCTTCACCTCGCCGACCAACGAGTCGAAGCGCTGGGTGGAACGCTATGGCGACCAGGAGATTTCGCAGTTCCGCGGCGCCGAGATGATCGCCGAGCAGTGGGACATCTCCCGCGAAGACATGGAAGAGTTCGCGTTCAACAGCCACCAGCGGGCGTTCACCGCGATCCGTGAGGGCCGCTTCGACAACGAGATCATCCCGGTCGACGGCTTCAAGGTCGACGAGGGCCCGCGCGAGAGCACCCGCGAGAAGCTGGCCTCGCTGAAGGTCCTGGTCGAGGGCGGCCGGCTGACCGCCGCGCTGGCCAGCCAGATTTCGGATGGCGCGTCGGCAACGCTGCTGGCCTCCGAGGCAGCGGTCAAGGCGCACGGCCTCAAGCCGCGGGCCCGCATCCACCACATCAGCTGCCGCGGCGACGACCCGGTGAAGATGCTGACCGGCCCGATCCCCGCGACCAAGTACGCGCTGGAGAAGACCGGCCTGACCATGGACGACATCGACGTCGTCGAGATCAACGAGGCGTTCGCGTCCGTCGTACTGGCGTGGGCCAAGGAGCTGGGCGTCGACCTGGCGAAGGTGAACCCCAACGGCGGCGGCATCGCGCTGGGCCACCCGCTCGGCGCCACCGGTGCCAAGCTGTTCGCCACCATGCTCAACGAGCTGGAGCGCACGGGCGGCCGCTACGGCCTGCAGACGATGTGCGAGGGCGGCGGCACCGCAAACGTCACCATCATCGAGCGCCTCTGATATCACGCACGACGAAACTGCCCCTTTCCTCCGGGAGAGGGGCAGTTTTGTGTCTGTCCGGGTTTACCGGTTCGAATGAACGGGCATTCGGCAATCATGTTGAGGTCCATCGTCGTCGTGTCCGTGGCAGCAGCAGCTGCTCTCGGTGCAAGCGCCTGTTCGGACGAGTCGCCACCGCCGTCGAATCCCACCTCCAGCACGAGCACGACGGTGACTTCGACGGAGATCATCCCGGGAGTTCCGGTCGGTCCGTCGACGCCGCCGACGACCCCGTCGACGAGGGCCAGCACCAGCACCGTCACCGTCACGGTGCCGCCGCCCAGCGTGACGATTCCCAATCCACCGCCGGTGCCGGCTGTGCCCGGACCCATGGGCCCCGGGCGGTAGGGAATTACGTGGGTCGGTGGCCCAGCAGCGCGCCGATGGCCTGCTCGGCCTTGCCGACCTCCAGCGGTTCGCCGGTGATGATGTCGGCGTAGAGGAACGACTCCACGATGCGGACGATGAGGAACGCGAGGTCGCGCGGGGGCAGCGGCGGGTCTAGTTGACCCGCGGCGATCTCGTCGTTGAGTAGCTCTTCGATCGCGCCGACGAGGCGGCCCTGCAACGTCCCGGCACGGGTGGCCAGAATCCGTAGGGCGCGTTCGGGTTCGCGCCGCAGGAACGCCTGGAAGAAGCCGGCTTCATCGATCACGGTGGCGAAGTGGCCGACGGCCCGCGCGATGTGCGCGGCGCCGTGCCCGGGTGCCGCGTCGATAGAGGCCTGGAGTGTCGGCTCGGCCAGCGACCACAGGATTTCCGCGATCAGTTCGTCACGCCCGCCGACCCAGCGGAACAGCGTGGCCCGGTTGATGCCGAGTTCGGTTGCCAGTTCCTGCATTTCGATGCGGCGACCCTCGATGAACCAGCGGCGCGCGATGCGGAACGCCTCGAGTGGATCGGGGCGCCGGTCTGTCGACGCGAGCATGCGACCCAACGGTGTCTCGCTGATGGCGCACCTCCTGTTCATCTCGCAGTCTCCGCATCATGGTAGCGGCTGATGTCTGAGTGAGATATATCTCGATCAGTCTCGTCTGTGCAACGTATCTGGATATGATGCACGAGTGACCCAGAGCGACGCAGCTTCGATCCTTGATCTCTTCCGTCTCGATGGCCGCGTCGCGGTAGTCGCCGGCGCCTCGAGCGGCCTCGGCGTCGGATTCGCGCAGGCATTGGCGCAGGCCGGCGCCGACGTCGTGCTCGGTGCGCGTCGAGAAGACCGGCTGGCCGAGACCAAGGCGTTGGTGGAAGCCGCCGGTCGCCGGGCCGTCGCCGTGCGCACCGACGTCACCAATCCGGACGACTGCAAGGCCCTCGTACAAGCTGCGGTCGATTCCTTCGGACGGGTCGACATTCTGGTGAACAATGCGGGAGTGGGCACGGCCGTCCCGGCGACGCGCGAAACGCCCGAGCAGTTCCGGTCCGTCATCGACCTGAACCTGAACGGGTGTTACTGGATGGCGCAAGCGTGTGCCACCCACATGCAGCCCGGCAGCTCGATCATCAACGTCAGCAGCATTCTCGGCCTGACCACCGCGGGCCTCCCGCAGGCGGCCTACGCGTCATCGAAGGCGGGCCTGATCGGCCTGACGCGCGACCTCGCCCAGCAGTGGACGGGACGCAAGGGCATCCGCGTCAATGCCCTGGCGCCGGGATTCTTCGCCTCCGAGATGACCGATCAGTATGCGGACGGCTACTTCGAAACCACCGTCCTGCCCCGGACCCTGGCCGGAAGGCTCGGGCGCACAGAGGAACTCAGCGCCGCACTGATCTTCCTGGCCAGCGACGCCAGCAGCTACGTCACCGGAATCACCCTGCCCGTCGAGGGTGGCTTGCTCACCAGCTGAGCTGGAAACCCAACAAGGAGAAGAACACTCGTGAAGCAGCTCAGCGGCATGGACGCCACCTTCCTCTACCTGGAGACGCCGACGACGTTCGGTCACGTCACCGGGCTGATGATCTTCGAGCGGCCCAGCGAGGAGTTCGACCCCTACGCGGCCGTGCACGCCAAGTACGCGTCGCTCATCGGTGAGCTCGAACCACTGCGGCGGCGACTGGTCGAGGTGCCGCTGGGTCTCGACCATCCCTACTGGGTGGACGACCCGAACTTCGATCTGGACTTCCACATCCGCGAAATCCATTTGGCCCGACCGGGAATGGTCGATCAGCTGGCAGACCAGGTGTCGCGCATCGTCGGCCGCCCGATGGACCGGAGCCGGCCGCTGTGGGAGGTCTACGTCATCGATGGCCTGGACGACGGGAACTGGGCGATGCTGACGAAGTATCACCACGCCACCATCGACGGCGCCGCCGGGCAGTTGATGCTCAACATCCTGACCGACACCGATCCGAACGCCACGCCGCCCGCTCCCGGCCGGGCGTGGGAAGCCGAGCCGCTACCCAGCGATATCGATCTGCTCCGCCGCGCCGTCATCAACCTGGCGGGCCATCCGGTCAAGGCATTGCGGTTCCAGACCCGGCTGGTCGGCCAGCTCGCCGACGCGGCCGGCATCGACAGCATCGGCAGCGCCGCCAGCAAGGCCGGTTCGGCCATCAAAGCCATTGCGCGCCTTGGCAAAGAAGACGGCCCGAAGATTCCGCTGCCCACCTCGGCGGCGCCGCCGACGCCGTGGAACAAGCCCATCACCGGGCATCGCCGGTTCGCCATGCGCACCGCGTCGCTGGAAAACGTCAAGCAACTCAAGACCGCAACCGGCGGCACGGTCAACGACATCGTCATGGCGATCTGCGCCGGCGGCCTGCGCAGCTACCTGCTCGCCCACGACGCGCTGCCCGACGGTCCGCTGCGCGCCATGGTGCCGGTGTCGATCCGTACCGGCGACGAGGAGGACCCGTGGACCAACCGGGTGTCCGCGATCTTCCCCGAACTGCCGACCGACTGCGCGGACCCGCTCGAGCGCGTGGCCCGCTGCCGCGAGGCCATGCTCGACGCCAAGCGTCTGCTGGACCTGGTGCCCGCCAGCCAACTCGGCGACATGGCGCAGGTCTCGGCACCGGTGCTGTCGACGTCCGCCATGCGGCTGGCGTCCCGCTTCGGGCTGGCGCACCGGATCGCGGCCACGCCGTTCAACCTGGTGATCTCGAACGTGCCCGGTCCGCGCAAGCCGCTGTACTTCGCAGGCGCGCAGCTGGTCCATCAGTTCCCGGTGTCGATCGTCACCGAAGGACAGGGACTGAACATCACCGTGGTGAGCTATCTGGACCGGCTGGACTTCGGCTTCATCGTCGACCGCGAGCTGGTGCCCGACGTGTGGGACCTGGCCGACATGCACATCGATGAGATCGGCCGGCTGATGGCGGCCAGTGGCGCCGAATGGGTGCAGGAGCCGCAACCCCCGGCGCCGCGGCGTGGACCGGTCCGCATCGTGCAACCCGGCGACGCCTACTGACGGGCTCTAGTGTTCAGGGCATGAGTGGATCGGACGACAACAGCTTCCTCACGGTGGTCGTCGCACTCGGTGCCAACGCCCTGATCGCGGTGGCCAAGACCGTCGCCGCCGTCGTCACGGGCAGCGCGTCGATGCTCGCCGAGTCCGCGCATTCCTGGGCGGACACCGGTAATGAGGTGTTCCTGCTCATCGGCACCCGCCAGTCGGACAAGCCGGCCGATGCCCAACATCGGCTGGGTTACGGCCGCGCGGGCTACATCTGGTCGATGTTCGCGGCTTTCGGCCTGTTCACCGTCGGCGCCGTGGTGTCGATCTGGCACGGCATCCAGTCCCTCAAGGCGAAGCCGAGGCGACGTCCTACGGCTGGGCCTATGCGGTGCTCGCGGTTTCGTTCGTGTTGGAGGGATCGTCTTTCCTGCAAGCGTTTTCGCAGACGAAGTCCGGCGCTCTCGAACGGCGGATCCATCCGTTGCGCTATATCCGCGTCACGTCGAACCCCATGCTGCGGGCCGTCTTCGCCGAGGACCTCTCGGCCCTCATCGGCATCGTGCTCGCGACGTGCGGCATCTTGGCGCACCAGCTCACCGGCAACGCGGTCTGGGACGCCATCGGCTCGATCCTGGTCGGTCTGCTGCTCGGGGGCGTGGCGCTGTTCCTCATCGAGCGCAACATGGATTTCCTGACGGGGGAGACGGTCACGCCGCTTGCGCGCAACAACGCGCTGCTGGCCCTGCTGGACCATCACGACATCGAGCGGGTCAGCTATCTGCACATGGAATGGGTTGGGGCGAACCGGATCTACCTCGTCGCCGCCGTCGACCTCGTCGGTGACGCGGCCGAATCGAACGTCGCCGCACGGCTCAACGCCATCGCCGACGCGTTGGCCGCGCGCCCCGAGATCGTGCGGGCCGTGCTGACCCTGACCCGGCCGGGGGACACCACCGATCTGCGTCCCACCGAGTTGCCCGGTTGGTACCGCTAGTCGGGCTTCATCGGCGCGCGGTGCGCCGTCGCGACCAATGCGCGCGCCAGCACCGAACCGGGTTCGGCAGCGCTGGTGACCAGCGCGACCGTCGCCGTCACCTGAGGTTCCTCCAGCGGCACCACCCGCACGCCGTCCGGCGGGCGCAACGTGTGCAGCCAGGTCTGGGGGACGATGCTCGCCCAGCGGCCACCGCTGACGTGCGCAAGCAGGGACACCACCGAGTCGGCTTCGAGCCGCGGTGTGGCCGTCAGGCTGTGCGCCGCCAGGACATCGTCGAGCAGCTGCCGGCCCCGCATCCCCGTGTTCAGCAGGCACAGCGGGAGTTCCAGGGCGTCGGACCAGGTCAGCGGATTCGGCTGGCTGGCAAGCAGTTCGGCGCCCGCGATCAGCACCTGCCGTTCTTCGTAGAGCGGTGTGACCGTCAGGCCTGTGGTGTCGACGCCGTCGGGGTAGATGATGCCCGCGTCGAGTTCGAAGCGGCGGATGCGCTCGACGATGCCCGCCGAGCGCAGGCTGCTCTCCAATTGCACTCGTACCAAGGGGTGTTCGAGGCAGAACGGATCGGTCAGCAGGGCCACCGTGCCCGACGCGGCCGGGATGACGCCGAGCCGCAGCTCGCCCGTCAGACCCGTCTGTAACGCGGTGACCTCGTGGATGAGGGCATCGTGATCGGCCAGAATCCGGCGCGCCCACAACACCAGCCGTTCACCTTCGGGCGTGAGGCCCTCGAAGCTCTGCCCGCGCCGCACCAGTGGGACCTTGAGTTCGTTCTCGAGCTTGCGGATGGCCTCGGACAACGCCGGCTGCGAGACGTAGCAGGCGGCAGCGGCGCGCGCGAAGTGCTTCTCGCGGGCGAGCGCCACGAAGTATTCGAGCTGGCGAAACAGCATGGACTATTCGACCACGGTCGATAGGCGATGCCTATCAGGCTCACGGAAATTGCCCTTGGACTCAGGCGTCGGTTTCCGAGCAGACTTATCGCATGACCGACCGGAGCATTGAGCAGCGAGTCGATACCGAGGGACACGGCGAGCCCGAGTTCCATCCCTACCACCATCCCGCGGCCGGCTGGGGCGCGGCGATCAGCGTCACGAAGTTCCTGGCGCGCGAGCGCGAACCCATCAGCGGACCGCACGCGATCATGAAGATGAACCACGAGGACGGTGGCTTCGACTGCCCGGGCTGCGCCTGGCCCGACGACATGAAGGGCCTCAAGCTCGACATCTGCGAGAACGGCATCAAGCACGTCACGTGGGAGATGACGCACAAGCGCTGCGGGCCGGAGTTCTTTGCCCAGCACACGGTTTCGGAACTCGCGGAGTGGAGTGACTTCGCGCTCGAAGACACCGGCCGGCTCACCGAACCGATGGTGTACGACGCCGAGACCGACCGCTACAAGCCCATCAGCTGGCGCGACGCCTTCGACCTCGTCGGCCGGGCGCTGGCGGAACTCGACGACCCGAACCAGGCGTCGTACTACACGTCGGGCCGGCTCGGTAACGAGGCGACGTTCCTCTATCAACTGATGGCCCGCGAGCTGGGCACCAACAATCTGCCCGACTGCTCCAACATGTGCCACGAGGCCAGTGGCCGTGCCATGCAGGCGGCCCTCGGCACCGGCAAGGGCACCGTCGACCTCGAGGATTGGGAGACCGCCGACGCGCTGTTCGTCATCGGCGTCAACGCCGCCTCGAATGCGCCCCGTATGCTCACCGCGCTGTCGGAGGCCTATCGCCGCGGCGCGCAGATCGTGCACATCAACCCACTGGTCGAGGCCGGCGCCACCAAGACCATCATCCCGCATGACTTCCTGCGGATGGCGACCTTCAAGTCCACCAAAACCAGCACGCTGAACCTGCAGCCCCGGATCGGCGGTGACATGGCCCTGATCCGTGGTATCGCCAAAGCTGTTCTGGAACAAGCAGAAACGGATCCGAAGGCGCTCGACATCGAGTTCATCGAGCGGTACACCACCGGGTTCGAGGCCTATCGGGCCGCGGTCGAGGCGACGTCGTGGGACGAGATCGTCTACAAGTCCGGGGTGTCGCAGCGCGATATCCGCAGGGCCGCCAAGATTTACCGCGACGCGGACCGCAGCATCATCAGCTGGTGCCTCGGTGTCACCCAGCACGAACACGGTGTCGACAGCGTCCGGGAAATCGTGAATCTGCTTCTGCTGCGCGGCAATTTGGGCCGTGAGGGCGCCGGACCGTCGCCCGTGCGCGGGCACAGCAACGTGCAGGGCAACCGCACGTGCGGTATCGACCACCGGCCGACCGAGGAGTTCCTGGACCGGCTGGCCGAGGTCTGCGGCATCGACCCGCCCCGCGCGCACGGGCTCGACACCGTCCACACCATCGAGGGCATGCACAGCGGTGACGTCAAGGTGTTCATCGGGATGGGCGGCAATTTCGCCAGTGCCGCACCGGATACCGCGTACACCTTCGAGGGCCTGCAGAAGTGCGACCTCACCGTCCAGGTCAGCACCAAACTCAACCGCAGCCACGTGATTCACGGCCGGCAGGCCCTGATCCTGCCGTGCCTGGGCCGCACCGAGAAGGACCATCAGAAGGAGGGCATCCAGTCCACGTCGGTCGAGGACTCGATGAGCATGGTGCACCTGTCGGTCGGCATGAAGAAGCCGGCCTCGCCGCACCTGCTGTCCGAGCCGGCGATCATCGCCGGTATCGCCGCGGCCGCGCTGCCGAACAGCCAGACGCCGTGGCACTGGTACGTCGAGGACTACGACCGCATCCGCGACACGATGGCCAAGGTGCTCAACGGTTTCGAGGACTTCAACCGCCGGGTCCGGTTGCCGCTCGGCTTCCGGATCAAGCAGCCCGCACGGGAACTGATCTTCCTGACCCCGTCGGGCCGCGCGGAGTTCTCGGCCGTCGAGCTGCCCGACGACACTGTCAGCGAAGGCACGCTCATCCTGGCGACGCTGCGCTCGCACGACCAGTGGAACACCACCGTGTACTCCGACAACGACCGGTACCGTGGCATCAAGAACCTGCGCACGCTCATCTTCATGAACGAGCGCGACATGGCCGACCGCGGCATCAAGGAGTTCGACGACGTCGACATCGTCGCCACCGCGCGCGACGGCAGCGTCCGCTCACTGCGCCGCTACAAGGCCGTGCCCTACGGCATCCCGCGCGGCAACGCGGCCGGCTACATGCCGGAGATGAATGTGCTCTGTGCCATCGGCGATTTCAGCTCGCAGAGCGACCAGCCCATCATGAAGAACGTCAAGGTGACCTTGACGAAGTCTGCCTAGTCGAACCTGAGCTTGTGTGCCAGATTCCTCGCGCGACTGGCGCACAAGCTCAGGTTCGCGCTACTCGCGGGCACCCGGTAACAGCATCGCCACCGCGATCGCCGCGGTGACGCCGATGATCGTGTCGACACCACGGGCGGTCAGCAGCACCAGCGGTTCGGTGGGCGCGGCGAGGTCGGTCATCAGCATGATCAACGGGGTGAAGAAGCCCAGCGCGACCGCGTGGTGGTGGGCCATGAACAGTTCGGTTGGGAACAACAGGACCATGACGCAGATCGCCAGCACATACTCGCTGGGCCCCGGCACGAGCAGTGCGGCTGCCACGGCCAGGCCGATGAAAGTGCCACCCAGGCGGTGGATTCCGCGCCTGATGCGACCACTGGCGTCGGCGGCCGCCAACGGTCCGGCCGCGGCCGCGATGGCCCAGTTGGCGTGGTCGACGCCCAGCGCCAGGCCGGCGGTGCCGGCGGCGGTGATGGCCAGCGCGTAGCGGCCTGCGTGGATCAGCACATCGCGCCGGTTCGGCAGGGAAAGCCGGGCGGGTGGCGTCACGGCTCGCGGCGCGTCGAGCACACCCAGCAGGACGCACAACAAAGCTGTTGCGGCGCAGAGCAATATCGCCGATGAAGGCGTGACGCGGCCGGCGGGCACCGTGGCAATGGCACCCAGCGCGAAGACACCGTAGAACGGTCCCTCTGGCTTGAGCGCGAGGTAGTCGGTCACCACCGAGCCGATGGATGCGAATGCCACGGCGGCGATGACCAGGACCGCCGGTGGCACATGGGAATTGGCGAGTGCCACGCCGATGGCCACGCCGAGGACCAGGATCACGCCGCCCTGGGTCTGATGCGCGAACCGCCGGCCGCGCGTTTCCGTGCGGCCGTACATGCCGGTGATCGCACCGAACACCGCGTAGATGATCAGGTCGGGGCGTCCCGCGGCCAGCAGCGCGACACCCGGGATGGCCAACCCGAGCGCGACCCGTAACGCGGGCCGGTGGTCTTCCGTCGGTGGGGTCATGGCCCGGCGCACGCGCAGGTAGACGGTGCGCATGGGCCCACTCCGATCGATGACGATGTCAGCCCCACCAAGGTTTCCGCAGCGGGGAACGGCCGTCAAAGTGGAAGTTCCGAGCACGTGATCGGCGGCGCCTATCGAGGACGCCGCCGCACTGCGTCAGCCCAGCACAGGGAAGCTGCGGCGCTTGGCCAGCCGGTCCATGCCGGACTGGATGGCGAACTGCACCTCGTCGTACACCTTGTCGACGTAGGCGGCATCGTTCGCGCGCTCCGGGTCGGTATCGACGTAGATGGGGTCGAGCAGCTCGGTGCGGATTTTCGCGGGCAGCGGCAGGTGCATCGGCAGCACCTCGACGGCCAGCGGGAACGGGAAGCCGGCGATGATCGGCATGTTGGCGCCGCGCAACCGCTTTCCGAGGCCGCTCCACTTGGCCAGGAACTTGCCTTCGTTCAGCACGAAGACGGTGTCGTGCCCACCGATGGTGGCCACGGGGACGATCGGCACACCGGACCGGATCGCCTGCTTCACAAAGCCTTTGCGGCCGGCGAGGATCGCCTTGTCACGGTCGCGCCAGGTGCGCATCGCGTCGAGCTCACCGCCCGGCCACACCACGACGTCGCGGCCCGCAGCCAGCGCGTTGGTCACCCCGTCGCGCGACGCGGGTATGACGCCGACGGCACGGAAGTAGTCACCGAGGCCGGGGGCACCCATCAGCACGTCGTGCGCGGTGCCGTGCAGGATGCGCTGCCCGTCGAAATGCCGGTACCAGGAGTGCACCAGGGTCCAGGCGTCCATGGTCAGGGAGCCGCCGGAGTGGATGCCGATCAGCAGCGACGGCTCGTCGGGCACCTTGTGCCAGCCGTCGATCTCGAGCCGGAAGTAGTGGTCGCACAGGAAGTTCCAGATCGGGTTCTGGACGTACCGCATGAACGTCGGGTTGGGGACGGCGGGCGGGGCGGCGGTCAGCGTGGTCATGAGTCCTCGTTTGCGGGGTCTGGCCGTCCGCGGCGCCTACCGATCGCGCGGACTATGGCGTTGATCGCGGCAAGGGTCAGAACGGGGAGCAAGGTGACGACGATGTAGGCCACACCACCGATGGCAGTCATTCGACCGGTTACCTCTCTGGTGCGGTTTGTCGAGCCTGTTATAGCAGGTAGGAACCTTGCCGCTGGGGTCGATGGCTACGCTACGGAGCTCGGGGAGGGGTTTCGACATCCCCGGCAGCCGAAGATTCGGCACGGATCCGGCGATATGTTGTCGCGAGAAGCCAACGTCCACGGCCCGGGTTGACAGGCCGGGCGAATGTTGCTGCTCGCGTTGATCGTGCGCCCAGGATCCTCGCTACTCGAACTTTGTCTGCGTGAGCGCACGCTCGACGCCCACAAGGCATTTGCTTGTCGAGTGCCCAGCGGCAGAGGCTCGCGACTGTGCCGCCAGCGCGTCTCAAGAGTGGACCTGACGATCTGTACGCACCCTCGACGCGAACCTCGCTGCCGCGCACAGGCGTAAGCCCCCAAATCCACAAAGATCTGGGGGCTTACGACTGGTCGTGCAGTAGTTAGACGATGTAGCTCGTCGCAGCCTGCAGGTGGGCGATGGCCTCGTCGGCGATCCGCGGCACCAGCTCGGCGCACGACGGCAGACTGTCGATGATGCCGGCCACCTGGCCCGAGGCCAGCACGCCCGCCTCGGTGTTGCCTTCCACCAGACCGGCTTTCAGCAGCATCGGGGTGTTGGCGGCCATGACGACCTGTGACCAGGTCAGGTCCTTGCCGTGGCGCATGGCCAGGCCGTCCTTGATCATCGACCGCCAGGTCATGCCCGACATCTTCTTGAACTTCTGCGCGTTGCCGACTGCGGCGACGAAACCGCGCACCGGAGAACCACTTTCGAGCTTCTCGACCAGACCCGTGCGCAGCACCCGGTGCGGCATGCCGTCGACGCGGGTCGACACCACGGTGCCGTCCAGTGCGGCTTCCAGGTAGCGCTGCTTGACGGCGTCCGGCACGGTCGAGTCCGAGGTCAGCAGGAACCGCGTGCCCATCGCGACGCCGGCGGCGCCGTAGGACAGCGCGGCCGCCAGGCCACGACCGTCGAAGAAACCGCCCGCGGCGATCACCGGCATACCGGTGTCCTTGACGGCGTCGAGCACCGACGGCAGCAGCAGCGTGGTGGCGATCGGGCCGGTGTGGCCACCGCCTTCGCCGCCCTGCACGATCACCGCGTCGGCACCCCAGCTCGCCACCTTCTTGGCGTGCTTGGCCAGGCCGACCGACGGGATCACCACGACGCCCGCATCTTTCAGCTTGGCGATCAGCTCGGGCTTGGGAGCCAGGGCGAAGGAGGCGACTTTGACTCCTTCGCGGATCAGGAGGTCGCAGCGGGCATCGGCATCGCCGGCGTCGGCTCGCATATTGATGCCGAAGGGCTTGTCGGTGGCCGCCTTGACCTTGGTGACGGCGGTCTGCAGCTCTTCCAGTGTCATCGTCGCCGACGCCAGAATGCCGAGACCACCGGCGTTGGAGGTGGCCGCGACCAGTCGCGCGCCGGCCACCCAGCCCATGCCGGTCTGCACGACCGGGTACTCGATGCCGACCAGTTCGGTCAGCGGTGTCCTGAGCTTGCCCATGACTTAGGCCTTGACCTCTTTGTCCCGCAACGACTTCGGGTCGATGACCTCACGCAGCAGCTGCAGTTCCTCGGCGGTCGGCAGGCGGGTCTCGCCGGCGGCGTCGAGGCCGTGCACCTCGAACGAGGTGTTGTCGGCGACCTCGTCGGCCGTCACACCCGGGTGCAGCGACACGGCGCGCATCTGGTGCTCGGGTCCGTTGAAGTCGAACACACCCAGGTTGGAGACCACCTGGTATACGTTCAGGAAGCGGTATGCCGGGTTGGCCGGATCGACCTTGTCCCAGCCGATTCCGGAGACGATGTCGACGGACTCGGCGAACACGCGCTTGGTGTGGTTACCCACGAAGTAGCTCGTGGCGTGGTTGATGCTGTTGCCGGGCGCGCCGCGGACACCGAACATCTGGCGCGTCGGCTGCTGGATCGGGCCGAAGGCCGACAGGTTCTGGTTGCCGTAGCGGTCGATCTGGTTGGCGCCCATGACCACATGGCGACGGCCCCAGGCCAGCGTCTCGAAGACGCGGTTGAACGGCATCCAGCCCTCGACGGCGAACGGGGCGCCGATCGCCGGGGTGTCGGCCAGCATGCGGGCCTCACCGTCGGTGATCACGATGTCGGGGGAGAAGGTCAGCCGGGCCAGGCGGGCGCCGATCTGCACGACGGTCGTCATGGGACTGGCCATGATTTCCCCTGCGTCACGGAACAATTCGGCACAGGCGACGGCACAGACCTCGGCGCGGGTTGCGTCACTCACTTGGCGGCCTCCTTCTGGGCTGCTTGGGCCTCGGCGAACTTACGGACCGCGGCCTGGTAGTCGGCCTCGGTTCCGGACAGGTAGGTCTTCACGAACTCGGCCCACGTCTCGTCCGAGCCGGCGGCCTCGGCGTAGTGGCGCTGGAACTTCTCGTCGCGCCGGTAGTCGGGCTCGTTGGTGGTGAAGTGGGCGCCATTGGGGGCCTCGACCACGGTGTCGACCATCATGCGGTTGATGATCTGCTGCTGCGGCACAACCGATTTCACCAGTTCTTCGGTGGAGACGATCTTCTCGACCGACAGGTGGCGGCGCTTGGCCGACATCAGGAACAGGTCGTCGAAGTAGGGATCGATGCCGGTGTAGGCGGCATTGCCCTTCACGTCACCGAGGTTCATGTGCACGAAGGCGGCGTCGAGGTTCAGCGCCGGCATGGCGATGAGTTCCTCGTGGGCACCGTCGGTCTCGTACGGCGAGGTGACGGTCTTGAGTTCGTCACCCCAGAAGGCGCGGACGTCGCTGCCCAGGCCGGCACGGATCGGCAGGAACGGAAGACGTTGTGCGGCAGCCTGCAGGCCACAGCGCAGCATGCCCTCGTCCATCTCGCGGGCCTCGATGGCGCCTTCGGTGCGGCGGCGCGCGAACCACGGGTCATAGAACGGCGGCGAGTCGAGCGACACGAAGCCGTAGTAGACGCGCTTGACCTTGCCTGCGGCACAGAGCAATCCGAGATCCGGGCCGCCGTAGGTGACGACGGTCAGGTCGGTCACGTCGGTGCGCAGCAGCGCCCGCACGAACGCCATCGGCTTGCGGCGCGAACCCCAGCCACCGATGCCGATGGTCATGCCGCTTTCGATCTCGGCTACGGCCGCATCGAGAGTTGTTGTCTTGTCTGCCATATTATTTCGACCCCTTGTTGGTCCCCGCGAACTCGTCGCGGTGCTCGTCGGACACGCCGGACAGATTCAGTTCGAAGGTGAAGCCCTGCTCCATGCGGTAGCGCGCGTTGACGGGCTGCACGTCGATGAAGTTCAGTGCCTCCTTGGCGGCGCGGATGACGCGGGTGTCCTTGCTCGCGATGTCGCGGGCGACGCGCAGCGCGGCCTCGTCGAGTTCTTCGCGCGGGACGACCTCGTGCACCGAACCGAAGTGCTGCAGCGTCGAGGCGGGCACGGTCGCGGCGGTGAAGAACAGCCGGCGCATCATGTGCTGGGGGACCAGGCGCGACAGGTGGGTCGCCGCGCCCAGGGCGCCGCGCTCGACCTCGGGGAGACCGAACTTCGCATCGTCGGACGCGACGATGACGTCGGCGTTGCCGACCAGGCCGATGCCGCCACCGACGCAGAAGCCGTTGACGGCCGCGACGACCGGGACCTGGCATTCGTACACCGCGCGGAACGCCTCGTAGCAGCCGCGGTTGGCGTCGATCAGCGCGCCGAAGCCCTCGGTGTTCTGCATTTCCTTGATGTCGACGCCGGCGTTGAAGCCGCGCCCCTCGGCCCGCAGGATCACCACGTGGGTGCTCTTGTCGCGCCCGGCGGCGGTGATCTGGTCGGCCAGCTCGAACCAACCGGCCGACGGGATGGCGTTGACCGGGGGGTAGTTCACGGTGACCGAGACGATGCCCGGTTCGACTGTCTTGGTGGTGATGGTCATCAGTCACTTCCTGGGGGACGGGTACCTAAGCAAGCACTTGCTTGGTACGCTAGCACAGTGACTGCTGGAATCAATCTGCAATTGGCCGGTCGCGTGGTGCTGGTCACCGGCGGTGTGCGCGGCGTCGGCGCCGGCATCAGCGCGGTGTTCGCCGAGCAGGGCGCCACCGTGATCACCTGCGCGCGGCGCGAGGTCGAGGGCTTGCCCTACGAGTTCCACGCCTGCGACGTTCGTGACGACGCGGCGGTCAAGGCCATGATCGACGCCATCGTCGCCAAGCACGGCCGGCTGGACGTCGTCGTCAACAACGCCGGTGGCTCGCCGTTCGCGCTGGCCGCCGACGCGTCGGCCAAGTTCAGCACCAAGATCATCGAGCTCAACCTGATTGCGCCGCTGCTGGTTTCGACGCACGCCAACGCGGTGATGCAGCAGCAGGACGCCGGCGGCGTGATCGTCAACATCTCCAGCGTCAGCGCCCACCGACCAACTCCGGGCACCGGTGCGTACGGTGCCGCCAAGGCCGGCATCGACAGCCTGACCACGACGCTCGCCGTCGAATGGTCGCCCAAGGTCCGGGTGAATTCCGTCATCGTCGGCATGGTCGAGACCGAGCAGTCCGAGCTGTTCTACGGCGACGCCGAGTCGGTCGCCGCCGTGGCCGCGACGGTGCCGCTGAAGCGGCTGGCCAAGCCCACCGACATCGGCTGGGCCGCAGCATTTTTGGCCTCCGAGGCCGCGTCGTACGTCAGCGGCGCGTCCCTGCAGGTCCACGGCGGCGGCGAGCCGCCGCACTACCTCGAAGCGTCAAGCGCCAACAAGTAAAGGGAGAGATCAAATGGGATTGCTCGACGGCCGCGTGGTCATCGTGACGGGTGCCGGTGGCGGAATCGGGCGTGAGCACGCGCTCGCGTTCGCCGCGGAAGGTGCCCGCGTCGTGGTCAACGACATCGGTGTCGGCCTGGACGGTTCGCCCGCCGGTGGCGGCAGCGCCGCGCAGAACGTGGTCGACGAGATCGTCGCCGCCGGCGGCGAGGCCGTCGCCAACGGCTCGAACGTCGCGAACTGGGCGGAGGCCGAGGCCCTGATCCAGCAGGCCGTCGACACGTACGGCACCCTCGATGTGTTGGTGAACAACGCCGGCATCGTCCGCGACCGCATGTTCGCCAACGCCACCGAAGACGAATTCGACGCCGTCACCGCGGTGCACCTCAAGGGGCATTTCGCCACCATGAAGCACGCCGCCGCGTACTGGCGGGCCAAGTCCAAGGCCGGCGAGACCGTCGATGCCCGGATCATCAACACCAGCTCGGGCGCCGGCCTGCAGGGCAGCGTCGGCCAGGCCACCTACAGCGCCTCCAAGGCCGGCATCGCGGCACTCACGCTGGTCGCCGCGACCGAGATGGGTCGCTACGGCGTCACCGCCAACGCCATCGCGCCGTCGGCCCGGACCCGCATGACCGAGACGGTCTTCGCCGACATGATGGCCACTCAGGACCAGGCCTTCGATGCCATGGCGCCCGAAAACATCTCGCCCCTGGTGGTGTGGCTGGGCAGTGTCGAGTCGCGTGACGTCACGGGCAAGGTGTTCGAGCTCGAAGGCGGCAAGATTCGCATCGCCGAGGGCTGGGCGCACGGCCCCGAGATCGACAAGGGTGCCAAGTGGGACCCGGCCGAGCTGGGCCCCGTCGTCGCGGATCTGCTGGCCAAGGCACGTCCCGCGGTGCCGGTCTACGGCTCGTAACCGCCACGATTGCTGAAGCGTCCCCGCAACCAATCATGTTGCGGGGACGCTTTTTTGGTCTGCTTCACAGCGCGGCGGCGACATCCCAGATCGGTTCGAGCGCTGCGATGCCCGTGCGGACGAGGGGACTGAGCACGACATCGGTCGCCCCTGCCGCGAAGTAGCGGCGGAGTTGAGTCGACACCTGCGCGGCAGTACCGACGGCCGCGAGATCGATGACCGAGTCGACGCCTTCGCGTTCGATCACCTTCGCGTACGACGGGATGGTCGCGTAGAACTCGAGGGCCTCCGCGGCGGTGGTCCGGCCTTCGTCGACGTCGTCGGTCACCAGGACGGGTACCGCGGCAATCACTTTGGGCGCGGGCCTGCCGGCTGCGCTGGCCGCTTCGGAGATGGTCGGCACGATGAATTCCTCGATGGTGCGCGGCCCGGCCAGATAGGGCAGCGTGCCGTCCGCCAATTCTCCTGTCACACGTAATGCCTTGGGTCCCATGGCCGCGACGTAGACCGGCAGGGGCGTGCCGCCGGCGACCGTCACCGGAAACTCTGGGGCGGCGGTGAATTCGTCGCCGTGGAAGTCGACGGTGCCGGTGTCGAGGATCGACCGGAGCACCTGCAGGTGTTCGCGCAGCCGGCCGATGGTGTTGGGCCATGCGGTGCCGAAAGCCACCTGTTCGGGGCCGTGCGCTCCCAAACCCAGACCGAGGCTGAAGTTCCCGCCGGTGGCCGCTTGGGCGGTCAGGGCCTGCGAGGCGAGCGTCAGTGGGTGGCGCGGATTGATCGGTACGACGAAGGTGCCGACGGCAAGGCCGGGTACCGCGGCGCCGACGTATCCGGCGAGCGAGATGGCGTCGTGATCGAACTGCTGGGCGATCCACACCTGGCCCACGCCGGCGTTGTAGGCGCCGCGGGCCTGGTCGATCGCGGCAGCGACATGATTGGGGGAAGTACGGTCGGGGTCCAGCACAACTCCGGTTGGCATATCAACGACAACGACCGCGGCCGAGGCACTCATTCCGTCTCGGAAAGAAAAACTCCCCCAGAACGAAACTCGTTCTGGGGGAGCCTCTTTGCTGTTGTTACTTGGCGGCCTCGGCCTTGGCGGCCTTGTCCTTCTTCTGCTTCTTCGGCTTTTCGACCTTCGGCTTTTCAGCCTTCGGCTTGTCGGCCTTGTCGGACTTGTCCTTCTTCGACTTGTCCTTCTTGACCTTGGTGCCCTGACCTTCGGTGCCCTTGTCGTCGGCTTTGGTGCCGCCCGCGGTCGCGTCGTCGGCCTTGGTGTCGCCGGCCTTGACGTCGTCAGCCTTGGTGGTGTCGGCCGGGGTGTCGTCGACCTTGGTGGTCTTGACGGTCTTGTCCTTGGCGCCAGTGGTGGCCGGCTTCAGGGCGGAGACCTGCTTGGCGAGCGTCGGCGTCACCGCAGGCTTGTCGGTGCTGTCGGATTCCTTGGCCGCGGCCGCATTCGGGGTGACGGCCTGCACCGACGAAGGCGGCGGTGCCGCCTTGAAGACGGTGCCGGTCTGGACGGACTTCACGACGCTCTTGACCATGTTGACGGGGAGGTTCACGACGGCCTTGGCGGTATCGAACACGCCGTCGCGAATGGCGTTGGCGATGTTGGAGATGTTGCCGGTCCGCAGCGCCTTCGCCACGTTGTAGAGCGCCATCTGCGGCACCTTGACGGCGTCGCGGACGTTGACGAACAGCTTGGTGGGCAGCGCCGGGTTCTGCGTGACGGCGATACCGCCCCAGTTCTCCAGGGTCCAGCCGTCTTCGGGGTTGCCGGTCACGGTGACGATCTCGGTGTTGCCCAGCGGGTGCTTCAGCATCAGCGTGAGGTCGGGGTTCTCGACGTTCATCAGCGTCCACGCCATGATCGACATGCCGTGCGCGAAGGCCACCGGGTTCTGTGCGCCGCTGTTGTAGATGTCGTCGACCGCGCCGTTGAATCGGTCCTGGAAGACCATGCCGTTGGCGTCGGGCGAACCGGGCATCGGCATCAGGAGGTTGCCGGTGGCCCACGACAGCGGGATCAGCGCGTAGAGGATGCGGGCGAAGCCGGAGTCCTGCGACTGGCCTTCGAAGATGCCGGCCTGCACTTCATGGAGACCGCTGAGCACCGTCACCGGCATGCCGGTCGCGGTGGCGTACGGCGCGGCGGTCTGCTGGGTGCGCACCATGTCCGAGGCGAAGATGGCGTCGTGCGCCAGGCCGTCGTTGGCGAGGACGCCGGCGACGGTCTGGGCCTGTGTCTGGCCCGTCGCCGTCAGGTCGGGGCCCGGAATCTTGGTGTCGATGAGGCCCGAGGCGTTGCCCGCCGATTCGCCGTGCCGGACGAACGTGATGGTGATGTTGGTTGCGGCCCAGGCCGAGAAGGCCGAGGTGAGGAACATGAACACGGCCGCGACCAGGACGGCCGCGCCTCGTGCTCCGCGTTTGAATGTCCGGCTGTGCGACAGCCCCCGACGGAACATTGATGACATAGACGGCTCCATAGTGTTGCCCTGGATGTGTGCAGGGCCACACTATGTACACATCTATGAATCTGTCTAGTCCGTTCCGTCAATTAACTGAAGAACTTTGCTGGCGCGATCGCCGGGCCTGATCGGTTCACCGCCCACGAAAAACTCCCCTGGACAACGGGCGTCCAGGGGAGTTCTTCGGTCGGTGCTCAGGCCGGATCGAGCAGGATGATCGGAATCTTCCGGTCGGTGTGCGAGCGGTAGTCGACGAAGTCCGGGTACATGGCGTCGAGCTTGGGCCAGTACTCGTCGCGTTCGGCATCGGTGGCCTCACGGGCGATCCGCTGCAGCTTCTCGCCGCGCACCTGGAACGTCACCTTCGGGTTGGCGACCAGGTTCAGGTACCACATCGGATGGGTGTCGCGACCGCCCTGCGAGGCGACGACGACGATCCGGTCGCCTTCACGCAGGTACAGCAGCGGGCTGTCGCGCGGCTCGCCGGATTTGCGGCCGATCGTGGTCAGGATCCCGACGGGCGGGGGCGTGGCGACGGGCTTGGAGCCCAGCCGCCACTTGGCGCCGATCCGGCCGTCGGTGGCCCGGAATGCCCAGGTGTTGATCCGCGACATCCACTTGAAGCCGACCTGCATTCCCTTGGAATTCAGGATCTTCAGCTGCCTGTCGCTCATTTCCCCGTCGGCCATGGCGGCGACCCTGCTCCTCGCTCTAGATGCGCTCGATGATCGTGCCGGTGGACAGCGCACCGCCGGCGCACATCGTGATCAGCGCCGTCGACTTGCCGGTCCGTTCCAGCTCGTGCAGCGCGGTCGTGATGAGCCGCGAGCCGGTGGAACCGACCGGGTGGCCCAGCGCGATGGCGCCGCCGTTGACGTTGACCCTATCCATGTCGGCTTTGTGCACCTGAGCCCAGGACAGCACGACGGATGCGAACGCCTCGTTGATCTCGACCAGGTCGATGTCGGCCATCGACATGCGCGCCTTCTCGAGCACCTTGGCGGTGGACTGCACCGGGCCGTCCAGGTGGTAGTAGGTCTCGGCGCCGACGTTGGCCTGCGCGATGATCCGGGCGCGGGGCTTGAAGCCGAGGGCCTTGGCCTTGTCCTCGTCCATCCAGAGCACCGCGGCGGCACCGTCGGAAATCTGCGACGAGGTGCCGGCGGTGTGGATGCCGCCTTCGATGACCGGCTTCAGCGCGGCCAGGCCCTCCAGGGTGGTGTCGCGCAGGCCCTGGTCCCGGCTGACCAGGTTCAGCTCGGCGGTCGGCTGCTTGTTCTCGTCGATGACCGGCGCCTCGATGGGCGAAATCTCGCGGTCGAAGCGGCCCTCGGCCCAGGCCTGCTTGGCCTTGGCCTGCGAGGCGAAGCCCAGCGCGTCGATGTCGTCGCGCGTGATGCCCCGGCGCTTGGCGATGCGCTCGGCGGCCTCGAACTGGTTGGGCAGGTCGATGTCCCACGACGCGGCGCGTGCGCCACCGCCGTTGGCGCCCAGGGGCACCCGGCTCATGGCCTCGATGCCGCAGGCGATGCCGATGTCGATGGCGCCGGTGGCGATCAGACCCGCGATGAGGTGGTTGGCCTGCTGGGCACTGCCGCACTGGCAGTCGATGGTGGTGGCGCCGACGTGCTCGGGCAATCCGGCGACCAGCCAGGACTGGCGGGTGATGTTGTTGCCCTGCTCGCCGTACTGCGTGACGCAGCCGCCGATGAGCTGCTCGACGTCGCCGGCATCCAGCCCGGCCTTCTCGACGAGAGCCTTCTGCGTGGCGCCCAGAAGTTCGGTCGCATGCAGGCCGGACAGCCAGCCTCCCCGCTTACCGATGGGGCTGCGAGTGGCTTCAACGATGACAGGATTACCCATGAGCTCAGGCTAGAACACGTTTCATTACTCTGACAAGCAATCATCGGGACGTGCCTTTTATCTGCGGTGAAGGCGTGTTTCAATGGTCGCAACGCCGAACTAGAAGGATTTGTCTCGGAACCCTGTTCTGAGGCGTTGGATTCCCCAAGGAGACACCATGCCCTGCCCCATCCCGTCCGATCTGGACCTGTTGGACGCGAACCTCAACCTGGAGCGGCTGCCTGTCGAGGAACTCGCCGCGCTGCGCAAGTCGGAGCCCATCCACTGGGTGGACGTGCCCGGCGGCACCGGCGGCTTCGGTGACAAGGGCTACTGGATCGTCACCCGCTACGACGACGTCAAAGAGGTGTCGAAGCGCAACGATATCTTCGGCAGCGCACCCGATGGCGCGATTCCGGTGTGGCCGCAGGCCATGACGCGTGAGGCCGTCGACGTGCAGCGCGCGGTGCTGCTGAACATGGACGCCCCGCAGCACACCCGCCTGCGCAAGATCATCTCCCGTGGTTTCACCCCGCGTGCCATCGGCCGGCTGCAGGCCGAGCTGAACGAGCGGGCGCAGAAGATCGCCGAGACCGCCGCCGCGTCGGGCACCGGTGACTTCGTCGAGCAGGTGTCCTGCGAGCTGCCGCTGCAGGCCATCGCCGGACTGCTCGGCGTGCCGCAGGAAGACCGCGACAAGCTCTTCAACTGGTCCAATGAGATGACCGCCGGCGAGGACCCGGAGTACGCCCACATCGACCCGGCCGCATCGTCGTTCGAGCTGATCACCTACGCCATGAACATGGCCGCCGAGCGGGCCAAGAACCCGACCGACGACATCGTCACGCAGCTGATCGAAGCCGACATCGACGGCGAGAAGCTGTCCGACGACGAGTTCGGCTTCTTCGTGGTGATGCTGGCCGTCGCCGGTAACGAGACCACCCGCAACTCGATCACGCACGGCATGATCGCCTTCTCCCAGAACCCCGATCAGTGGGAGCTCTACAAGAAGGAGCGCCCGGAGTCGGCCGCCGACGAGATCGTCCGTTGGGCCACGCCGGTCACCGCGTTCCAGCGCACCGCGCTGGAGGACACCGAGCTCGGTGGCGTGAAGATCAAGAAGGGCGAGCGGGTCGTCATGTCCTACCGTTCGGCCAACTTCGACGAAGAGGTGTTCGAGGACCCGCACACCTTCAACATCATGCGGTCGCCGAACCAGCACGTCGGCTTCGGCGGCACCGGCGCGCACTACTGCATCGGCGCGAACCTGGCGCGCATGACCATCAACCTGATGTTCAACGCCATCGCCGACCACATGCCGGACCTGACCTCGATCGGCGAGCCCGAGCGGCTCATGTCGGGCTGGCTCAACGGCATCAAGCACTGGCAGGTTGACTACACGGGTAAGTGCCCCGTCCAGCACTGACGGCGACTGACTGCAGTAGTCCGGTAACACGAATCAAGGAGGATTCGGGTGGATTTCACACCGAGCCCTGAGCAGCAGGCTGTCGCCGATGTGGTGACATCTGTGCTCGAGCGGGAAAACACTTGGGACGCACTGGTTTCCGGTGGCGTCGTGGCACTGGCAGTGCCGGACCGCTTGGGCGGTGACGGGCTGGGGCTGCCGGAGGCGGCCACCGCACTGACCGAGATCGGTCGGCGCGGCACCACGGGGCCGGCCCTCGCCACCATCGGGCTCGCCCTGGTCCCGCTGGTCGACCTGGCCACCGAAGCGCAGCAGGACCGGTACCTCGCGGGTGTCGCGCAGGGCACGGTGCTGTCCGCGGCCCTGAACGAAGCCGGGAACCAGCTGCCGGAGAAGCCGTCGACCAGCTACGCCGGCGGCAAGCTCAACGGCACCAAAATCGGTGTGCCGTATGCCGAGTCGGCGCAGTGGCTGCTGGTCACCACCGACAGCGGTGTGGTCGTCGTGTCGCCGAAGGCCGCCGGTGTGACGGTCGAGAAGACCCCGACCGCCAACGGTTCGGACGAATACGTCGTCACCTTCACCGACGTGGCAGTGGCCGACGATGACGTGCTGGCCGGCGCCACGGTGGCGCGGGTGAACGAGCTGGCGCTGGCCATGATCGGCGCGTTCGGTGCCGGTCTGGTCGCCGGTGCACTGCGGCTGACCGCCGACTACACCGCGACGCGCGAGCAGTTCGGCCGGCCGCTGTCCACCTTCCAGACGGTGGCGGCTCAGCTGTCCGAGGTCTACATCGCCTCGCGGACAATCGATCTCGTCTCCACCTCGGTGGTGTGGCGGTTGTCCGAGGGACTCGACGCATCCGAGGACCTGGCGATCCTGGGCTACTGGCTGACCTCGCAGGCCCCGCCGGCCATGCGGCTGTGCCATCACCTGCACGGCGGCATGGGCATGGACATCACCTACCCGATGGACCGCTACTACTCCTCGATCAAGGACCTGAACCGCCTGCTCGGTGGTCCGTCGCACCGTCTCGATCTGGTGGGAGCCTGATGTTTATCGACCTGACCGCGGAACAGCGCAAGCTGCAATCCGAACTGCGCGAGTACTTTTCGACGCTGATCACGCCCGAAGAGGCGGCGGCGATGGAGACCGACCGGCACAACGAGGCCTACCGCGCCGTCATCAAGCGCATGGGCAGCGACGGCAAGCTCGGTGTGGGTTGGCCCAAGGAGTACGGCGGCCTGGGCTTCGGGCCCATCGAGCAGCAGATCTTCATCAACGAGGCCAACCGCGCCGACATCCCGCTGCCGATGGTCACGCTGCAGACCGTGGGACCGACCCTGCAGCTGCTGGGCACCGAGGAGCAGAAGAAGAAGTTCCTGCCCGGAATCCTCTCCGGCGAGGTGCATTTCGCGATCGGTTACTCCGAGCCCGAGGCCGGCACCGACCTGGCATCGCTGCGGACCACCGCCGTGCGGCACGGTGACGAGTACATCGTCAACGGCCAGAAGATGTGGACCACCGGTGCCCACGACGCCGACTACGTGTGGCTGGCCTGTCGCACCGACCCGACCGCGGCGAAGCACAAGGGCATCTCGATCCTGATCGTCGACACCAAGGACCCGGGCTACTCCTGGACCCCGATCATCCTGTCCGACGGCGCCCACCACACCAACACGACGTACTACAACGATGTGCGGGTGCCCGCCGACATGCTGGTCGGCGAGGAGAACGGTGGCTGGAAGCTCATCACCACTCAGCTCAACCACGAGCGTGTCGGCCTGGGACCGGCCGGTCGCGTGGCGGGCATCTACGAGCAGGTGCACGGCTGGGCCTCCCAGCCCGGCTCCGATGGCGTTGTCCCGCTGGACAATCCGGAGGCCAAGCGGCTGCTGGGGCAGATCAAGACGATCATGCGGCTCAACGAACTGCTCAACTGGCAGGTCGCCTCGTCCGGTGAGAACATCGCCGTCGCCGATGCGGCCGCGACGAAAGTCTTTTCCACCGAGCGCATTCAGGAAGTGAGCCGGCTGGCGGAAGAGGTCGTGGGACGCTTCGGCAACCCTGCCGACCAGCACACCGCCAAGGTGCTGCAGTGGCTGGACACCATGGCCAAGCGCAACTTGGTCATCACGTTCGGTGGCGGGGTCAACGAGGTCATGCGCGAGATGATCGCCGCATCGGGCCTCAAGGTGCCGCGGGTCTCGCGGTAGGAGGGCGATCGATGACTGATCTTCAGGCCGGTATCGACGAGATCGTCGCATCCGGGCGCAGCAAGCCGACCCTGAGCCGGGATCCGGTGAACCAGCCCATGATTCACCACTGGGTCGACGCGATCGGCGACAAGAACCCGATCTACGTCGACGAGGAGGCCGCCAAGGCCGCCGGGCACCCCGGCATCGTGGCGCCGCCCGCCATGATCCAGGTCTGGACCATGATGGGCCTGGGCCGCACCCGGTCCGACGACGATCCGCTGGCCCGGATCATGAAGTTGTTCGACGACGCCGGGTACGTCGGCGTCGTCGCCACCAACTGCGACCAGACCTATCACCGCTACCTGCAGCCAGGCGAACGCGTCAGCATCAGTGCCGAGGTCACCGACGTGGTCGGTCCGAAGCAGACGGCGCTGGGCGAGGGCTACTTCGTGAACCAGAAGATCCGCTGGCATGTCGGTGACGAGGAAGTCGCCGACATGGACTGGCGCATCATGAAGTTCCTGCCGGCCAACAAGCAAGGTAAAGAAGCAGCCGAAACTGGTTCCATCCCAGCCGATCTGGACCCCGACAAGCTGATGCGCCCGTCGTCGTCGCGCGACACCCAGTTCTTCTGGGACGGCGTCAATGCGCACGAACTGCGGATTCAGAAGCGGCCCGACGGCTCGCTGCAGCACCCGCCGGTGCCCGCGATCTGGCAGGACAAGGATGCCCCGATCGACTATGTCGTCTCGTCGGGCCGGGGCACGGTGTTCAGCTACGTCGTGCACCACGCGCCGAAGGTGCCCGGCCGCAGCCTGCCGTTCATCATCGCGCTCGTCGAACTCGAAGAGGGTGTGCGCATGCTCGGTGAGCTGCGCGGCGTCGAGCATGACGACGTGAAGATCGGAATGCCGGTCAGCGCAACGTTCCTCGACTTCCCGGACAGCGATGTCAGTCCGGCCTGGAGTCTGTACGCCTGGGAGGCCGCCAAGTGACCGCCGCCGCTGTGAACACCGCCGTGGGCACCAAGCTGCCCGAACTCTCGATCTACGGCGACCCGACGTTCATCGTCTCGACGGCGATCGCCACGCGGGACTACCAGGACGTGCACCACGACCGGGACAAGGCGCAGGCCAAGGGCTCCAAGGACATCTTCGTCAACATCCTGACCGACACCGGTCTGGTGGGGCGTTACGTCACCGACTGGGCGGGCCCGAACGCCATCATCAAGTCGATCAAGCTGCGCCTCGGGGTGCCGTGGTACGCCTACGACACCATCACCTTCCGTGGTGAGGTGACCGCTGTCGAAGGCGACCTGGTGACGCTGAAAGTGGTGGGCAGCAACAGCCTTGGTGATCACGTCATCGCCACCTCCGCGCTGACGATGGGAGCCGCGCAGTGAGCATCTCCGGCAAGGCCGTCATCGCCGGTATCGGCGCGACGGACTTCTCCAAGAACTCCGGCCGCAGTGAACTGCGGCTGGCCGCCGAGGCGGTCACCGACGCACTGAACGATGCGGGCCTGTCGCCCGAGGACGTCGACGGTCTGGTGACCTTCACCATGGACTCCAACCTGGAGACCGCGGTGGCCCGCTCCACCGGCATCGGGGAGCTGAAGTTCTTCAGCCAGATCGGCTACGGCGGCGGCGCCGCGGCGGCGACCGTGCAGCAGGCCGTGCTGGCGGTGGCGTCCGGTATCGCCGAAGTCGTTGTGGCATACCGCGCTTTCAACGAGCGTTCGGAGTTCCGCTTCGGCCAGGTGATGACGGGTCTGACCGTCAACGCCGACTCCCGCGGTGTCGAGTACAGCTGGTCCTACCCGCACGGGCTGAGCACGCCGGCCGCCTCGGTGGCCATGGTCGCGCAGCGCTACATGCACGAATACGGCGCCACGAGTGCCGATTTCGGTGCTGTGTCGGTGGCCGACCGCAAGCACGCGGCGACCAATCCGAAGGCGCACTTCTACGGCAAGCCGATCACCATCGAGGACCACCAGAACTCGCGGTGGATCGCCGAGCCGCTGCGCCTGCTGGACTGCTGCCAGGAGACCGACGGCGGCGTGGCGATCGTCGTCACCACGCCCGAGCGCGCCAAGGACCTCAAGCAGCGCCCGGTCGTCGTCGAGGCGGCGGCACAGGCTGCTGGTGAGGATCAGTTCACCATGTACTCGTACTACCGTGACGAGCTCGGTCTGCCCGAGATGGGCCTGGTCGGCAAGCAGTTGTGGGGTCAGAGTGGCTTGACGCCCAATGACATTCAGACCGCGGTGATCTACGACCACTTCACCCCGTACACGCTGATCCAGCTCGAGGAGCTCGGTTTCTGCGGCAAGGGTGAGGCGAAGGACTTCATCGCGAACGGTGCGATCGAGCTCGGTGGCAAGCTGCCGATCAACACGCACGGTGGTCAGCTCGGTGAGGCCTACATCCACGGCATGAACGGCATCGCCGAGGGCGTCCGCCAGCTGCGCGGCACGTCGGTCAACCAGGTGCCCGATGTCGAGCACGTGCTCGTCACCGCCGGCACCGGTGTTCCGACGTCAGGCCTGATCCTGGGCTGAATCACCCCGCTCGCGAACTGCCCCTTTTCGACAGGAGAGGGGCAGTTCTGCGTCAATAGGGGTAGTCCTACTCATCCGAACTCGCGTGGCTCGGCGCGATGATGACCTGCATGACCGAACCGCAGCGGGCGATGGTTGCCCGGCTCTCGCAGGATGTCGCAGCGATCTCCCATCACCTGGCATGGGTCTCGGCCTGCCTCACCGAGCTCGATCGGTCGATGGCGTACCAGCAGCCGGCCGCGCAGCCCGTCGGATACGCCGCGCCGCAGCAGTATTGGCAGCCGGCTCAGGCCGCGCCGCCGCAGCCCCAGCAGCAGCCGCCGCGGCCCGAGCGCTCGGACAGCTGGATCGGCAAGGCGCTGGCGGCCGCCGGCGTCGCGGTGACGTTGATCGGCGTCGCCCTGCTGCTGGTGCTCGCCGCGCAGGCCGGGCTGTTGCGGCCCGAGTTCCGGGTCGGCGCAGGGGCGGTCCTGGCGGCCGGTCTGGTGGTCGGGGCGACTCGCCTGAAGACGCGGCCCGGCGGCACGGTGGGCGCGGTCGCCCTGGCCGCCACCGGCATCGCCGCGGCGTACATCGACGTCGTCGCGGTCACCACGATTTACGAATGGCTTTCTGCGCCGGTCGGTTTGGTGCTCGCGGCGGTGATCGGCGGCGGCGGGCTGACCCTGGCGCGGCGCTGGGATTCGCAGCAACTCGCGCTGTTGGTGCTGGTGCCGCTGGCCGTGCTGGCGCCCGTGGTGGCCGACGGCGTCTCGCTGCTGCTGATCGGGTTCATGCTGGCGCTGTCCGCGGCGTCGCTGCCGGTGCAAATCGGCAAGGATTGGGTCGCGATGTTCGTGGCCCGGACCGCCGTCTGCACCTTTCCGTTGTTGGTGGCACTGGCCTCGGCGTCATTCGGCACCCACCGGAATCCGGGTCTCGCCGGTGCCTGCGCGGCGGCAGCCGTGCTGGCCGTCGGGGGCGCGTTGACCCTGTTGCCCAAGACCGCCAACCGCTCGCTGCTGGCCCTGGCCACGGCGGGCGGCGCGGTGCCGGTGCTGTTCATCTCGGCGGTGGTCCGTCCGGTGGTCGCCGCGTCGATCATCGCCGCGGTGGCGGCCCTGTTCCTGGCCGTCGTGCTGGCCGGCAACCGACTGCCCGGCGTCGCTGATGTGGTGCGGCGGATCTGGGCGGCGACATCGGCCGTCTGCGCGCTGGTCGCGGTATTGGTGGCCTTCGACGGTAGGACCGGCGGCGCGGTGCTGCTCGCGATGTCCGTCGTGGTGGCCGTCGCCGGGCGTCGCGACGCGATCGCCCGCTGGGTGGCTGCCGGATTCGGCGCCGTCGGTGGGGCCGTCTACCTCAGCTACTCGCCGCCGGACCTGCTGTTCCGCGCGGTGGAGCTGAACACCCACAGCGCGGTGTCCACCGTCATCTCCAGCATCCTTGCGATCGCCAGTGCGGTCGCCGTCGTGTGGTCGTGGACCGGCCGGCGTGACGACGACGAGGTGCGGCTGATGTGGGCAGGCGCGGTCGTGGTCGCCGCGTACGCGTCCACCATGGCGACCGTCACCGCCGGCGCGCTGATCGGCGGCGTCAAGGGCGGGTTCTTCGCGGGTCACATGGTCGCGACCATCGGCTGGATCGCGGTCGCGGCGGCGTTGTTCGGGTACGCGGCCCGCCGGCCGAAGGCGCAGCGATCACTGCCCATCGGCGGCGGGCTGGCGCTGGTGGCCGCGGCGATGACCAAGCTGTTCTTGTTCGATCTCGGGACCCTGAACGGCATGTTCCGGGTGGCGGTGTTCATCGTCGTGGGCCTGGTGCTGCTGGCCATGGGAACCGGCTATGCCCGGTTGCTCGCCCGGCAGGATCAGCCGAATCCGGACCGTCAGTTCGCGTCGGGTGGGTAGCCGTCGGGGCGGTAGGCTCGAACCGACGCGGTATGTCTGGGGAAGGGGGCCGTGTCTATGGGGATTCAGCCGGACAGCAGTCCGTTCGGATCGCAGACGGTCACGGGGCCGGGATGGCCCAACGTCAATGAGGAACAGCTCGAAGAAGCGGCCGCCCATTACACGAAGCTGGCCACCAAGATCAGCGGATCCGTGGTGCCGCAGCAGACCAGCCAGCTGATGAATCTGACCGATCAGTGGCAGGGCGCGGCGTCGCTGGCGGCCGCGGGTGAGGCCGGCACCATCATCGGCGGTCATGAGGCCAACGGCGCGCAGGCGGCGGCCATCGCCGCCAAGCTGCAGTCCATGGTGGCCGCGGTCATCAAGACCAAGAACCTGGTCAACGCCACCGCCGAGGAAGTGCAGGCGGAGTGCATGGCCCTGTCGGCGGCGCCGTTCCCCAACGTGCAGGAGCTGATCCAGAGCCGCATCAAGATGGGCCTGTCACAGAACATCGCCGCGGTGACGGCCAGTGCCACCGAGGTGGCCAACTTCGTCGGCGCACCGCCGAGCATCCCGACGGCCGGCGTGCCGCCGCAGGTGGCGCAGACCGCGCAGAAGACCGCGGAGTCGGCGGGCAAGGGCGGCGACCAGATGGGCCAGATGATGGGCCAGATGATGCAGATGGCCGGTCAGCTCCCGCAGATGCTCGGGCAGCTGCCGCAGCAGGCAATGCAACCGCTGCAACAACTTTCGCAGCCACTGCAGCAGTTGACGTCCCTGTTCCAGGGCGGCGGGCAGGGCAAGGCCGGCCTCGGCGCCTCGCCGTTCGGTGCGTTCTCGAACCATCCGCTGGCCGGCGGTTCCGGCGCGGCTCATGGCGCGGGCCTGATGAAGGGCGGCATGCCCGGCGGTGGCGGTGGCGGTGTGGGTGCGGCCTCCGTGCAGACGCCGCTGCTGGCCAAGATGGTCGGCCCCGGCCCGGCTGGGCCCGGCGTGATGCCGGCCAGTGCCGCGGGCGGCATGGGCGCCGGTGGCTTGGCTCCGGTCGCCGCCGCCGCAGGTGCCGGTGGCGCGATGGGCGCCATGGGCGGCATGGGGCACCGCGAAGGTGGCGGCGGGGGCCGCATCACCCAGCTCGCGGTACCCGAGGCACTGGACCACGGTTCCTATGACGAAGACATCGACGACGACTGGTGAGTAGGGGGGATATCTGATGTCGATGATGCAGACACCGGACAACATCAGCTGGAACACGGCTTCCGTCGAGCTGCCTGACATGCCGATGATCCAGCCCGGCGAGGACGCCATGAGCGCGACCATCGCCGCGATCCTGCCGGCCATGGCAGCCGACATGACCGCCAATGTGGCCTCGTTGCAGGCCAAGGAGGGCATGTTCTCCGGCAAGGTCGGCATGGCCCAGTCGGCTTACGACAACGCCGACAGCAAGGGCGGGGAGGGCGTCGGCCAGATGGGTCAGATGCTCGGCCAGCTCGGGCAGATGGGTCAGCAGGCAGGCCAGATGGCCGGCCAGGGTGGCGGTCTGGGCCAGATGGGCCAGCAAGCGGGCCAGTTCGGTCAGATGATCCAGCAGGCCATGGGCAAGGGCGGCGGCAAGGAAAGCGGCATGCCCGGCGGGGAGCCTCCGGAGGGTCAGCCCGGCGGGCCGGCCGGCGGCGGTGCCCCCATGTCGCCCGAGCAGCGTCAGGCGCAGCAGGACGCCCGGGAGAACCAGCAGAACGACCGGCAATCCCAGCAGGACGCGCGCCAGCAACAGCAGGACAACCGGCAGTCTCAGCAGGATCGCCGGGAGGCCCAGCAGGACGCCCGCGACTCCCGTCGGCACACGTCCGCTCCGGCTCCGGCGGCGCCGCCGGTGGCCGGTCCCAGCGCGGGTTCGCACACCGCGGGGCCGGCGCCCGTCGCCCCCGTGGCTCCGCCGCCGCAGCGCGGCGGCGACGTCGGCCGTCAGATGTAGTTACTGAATAACAAGCCGGACAACGAAATTGGGGCCAGTCGCGATGATCGCGACTGGCCCCAATTTCGTTGTCCGTCAGGAGGCCGGTGCCGGTGCCGGGGTCGGGGTGACCGGCGCAGCAGGCGCAGCCGGCGCGGCCTGCTGGTTACCGGCCGGGGTGGCGGTGCCCTGACCCGCGCTGGAGGCGGGCTGGCCGGCGATGGCCTGGCTCGGTGCCG
The DNA here is from genome assembly GCF_045310895.1 of Mycobacterium sp. SMC-18. Classification (NCBI taxonomy): domain Bacteria; kingdom Bacillati; phylum Actinomycetota; class Actinomycetes; order Mycobacteriales; family Mycobacteriaceae; genus Mycobacterium; species Mycobacterium sp. SMC-18. Next base: position 81,529 of record NZ_JBJIAL010000005.1, on the reverse strand, counting down.
GAGCCGGCGCCGGGGTCAGCGGAGCCTGCGAGACGGCGCCACCGGCGGTGGCAGCGGTGCCCGGGCCGCTTTCGGCGGCGGTGGGAACCGGAGCCGCCTCGGGAGCCGGGCCGGCGGCCGGAGCCGTCGCCGGGGTGCCCGCGGGGGTACCGGCCGGGGTGCCCGCCGGAACCTGGGCACCGGCCGGAGCCGGAGCGTCGGCGCCCGGGGTGCCGGCCGGAGCCGGAGCAACCGCCGGAGTACCAGCCGGAGCCGGGGTGCCGGCCGGGGTGGCGGCAGGCGTCTCACCGTTCGGCGTCGCCGCCGGGACCGCACCGGTGGTGGTGCCGGCCGGAGGCTGCGTGCCGGTGGCGGCCGGAACAGCACCGGCCGGGGTGGCGCCGGGCACGGCGCTGCCGAGACCGGCGGGAGCAGCCGCCGGGGCGGCAGCAGGAGCGGCGGCGGGGGCGGCAGCCGGGGCCGGCGTGGTCACCGGCGCAGTGCCACGAGCGGGGGCGGCGGCCGGCGCGGTACCCGTGGCGGGTTCAGTGCCCTGCCACTTGATCACTTCGCGGTCCCCGTCGGTGTACACGACGCTGGTCGGCGCGGCGCCCGTCACGTCGAAGTAGATCTTGCCCTTGGACTCTTGCCCTTCGGCGAGGCCGGCGGGGTTGATGCCCTGCGGAGTGGCAGCGCCCCACAGCACGCGGTAGTTCTCGCCGGTCGCGGTGCGGGCGTTCAGGTTCGGCACGAACGGCTGCGAGTTGCCGCGCTCGGCCTTGTACTCCGCTGTGGCTTCCCACAGCGTGCCGTTGAGGTGCTGCGAGAGCACATCGGTGCTGGGCTTGAGGTTGCTGATCTGCCATTCCGCGACGGTGTTCCCGTCTACGAGCTTGCCGTCCGAACCGAACGCCACCGTGGTGGGGGCGGACGTCACCCCTGCGGGCTGGGCGGGGTCGGCCACTGCGAACGGTGTCGCGATCAGGCCGAATGCGGCGGCTGCGCCGATGGCGATGGTGATCTTGCGGGTACTCATGATGATGTGGCTCCTTTGTCTCCAAGTCGTCCGACGGGCGGCTTCCCCCACGGAAGTTGAGTCACGAGTAATTGGATAATTACTGACTACTACGAAAGCTAGCAGGTTAAGCGTCAGCTGTGGATAGAGGTTGACGCGCCGTCGGCGACCCGACCGCCGGCCCTGGTTTGCCGGAATCGGCCGCCGAATAGGCGGCCGATTCCGAATACGTCCTGGTCAGGACGCGGTGAGCTCGATTCCAGCAAGCACGACGACGTTGTCTCGGCTCGGCGCCGTCAGCACGCCGGTGATTCGTTCACCGTCACGCCAAAGGTTGGCCTGCAAGGTTTCACCCGGGATCACGGTGCCCGCGAAGCGCGCGCCGTAGGACCGGACGCGGCCGGCGTCGCCGTCGAGCACGTTGTCGACGATGGCCTTGCAGCCGATGCCGTAGGTGCACAGGCCATGCAGGATCGGGCGGTCGAAGCCGGCGGCCTTGGCGAATGCCGGGTCCGAGTGCAGCGGGTTGCGGTCACCGCAGAGCCGGTACAGCAGAGCCTGCTGCGGCAGCGTCGGCAGCGAGATCTGCAGGTCCGGTGCCCGGTCGGGCTCGGCGGCCGAGGTCGACGGGCCACGATCGCCGCCGAAGCCGCCCTCGCCGCGGGCGAAGATGGACCGCTTCTGCTTCCACAGGGGAGCGCCGTCGAGGGTGGTCACGGTGGTCTCCGACCAGATGACCGCGGCCTTGCCCTTGTCCCAGATCTCGGTGAACTTCGTGACGGCGCGGCCCGTGCCCGACGGCGGGATGGGAGCGTCGGTGTAGATGGCCTCACTGGCGTGCAGCACCCGGCTCAGCTCGATGTCGATGCCGGGGAACTTGACGGTCGGCGCTTTGGTCTCGTGGAAGCTCTGCGCCACGTTGCCGAAGGTCGGCAGCACCTGCGGCTTGTCGTCGATCAGGTAGCGCAGCTCGCGCTCGCTCATCGGATCGGCGCCGGCGCCCAGGCCGAGGTGGTACAGCTGCACATCGCTGCTGCTCCACGAGAATTCGACGGGTGCGAGTTCGGCCCCGATGGCCTCGTCGAGATTGATCGGCATGTCAGCCCTTTCCTGCCACGTGCAGTGCCGCGAGGTATCCGAAGGTCATGGCGGGGCCGATGGTCCCGCCGGGGCCGGGGTAGGTGTGGCCCATCACCGGACCACTGACATTGCCAGACGCGTACAGGCCCTCGATCACCGAGCCGTCCTCGCGCAGCGCGCGGCCGTGGATGTCGGTGACGATGCCGCCCTTGGTGCCGAGATCGCCGGGCACCATCTTGGCCGCGTAGAACGGGCCGTGCTTGATCTCGCCCAGGTTGGGGTTCGGCTTGTTGGTCGGGTCGCCGTAGTACCGGTCGTACGCGCTGTTGCCGCGACCGAAGTCCTCGTCGACACCGCTGCGCGCGAAGCCGTTGAAGCGTTCGATGGTGGCCTTGAGTTCGTCGACGGGCAGGTTGGTGAGCTCTGCCAGTTCCTCGATGGTGTCGGCCTTGACGACGACGCCGGCCTCGGTCCACTTCTTCGGGATGCGTTGTCCCGGCTGCAGACCCGCGAAGATGTAGCGGTTGCGGTACTGCTGGTCGAAGAGCAACCACGCCGGCACGTTCTCGCCCGGGCCCTCGCCCTGGCCGTACTGGCCGCCGTACATGTGGTGGCAGGCCTCCACGTACGGCATGGACTCGTTCATGAACCGCTTGCCGTTCATGTTCACGATGATGGAGCCGGGGGAGTTGCGCTCGGACAGGGCGAACCACGGGTTGTCGGGCAGCGGCACCGTCGGCCCCCACCAGGCGTCTTCCATGATTTCCAGTGCGGCGCCGAGCTTTTCGGCGGCCAGGATGCCGTCGCCGGTGTTGGCCTTGGCGCCCACGGTCCAGTCGGTGGTGATCGGCTGGCGCTGGTACTTGGTGCGCATCTCCTGGTTCTTCTCGAAGCCACCGCTGCCCAGGATCACCGCACGACGAGCCCGGATCAGTTGCGGCTCAGCGCTTTCCGGAGCGTTGGTGTCACGGACGTAGATGCCGGCAACCCGGCCGTCCTCGTAGTACAGGTCGGTCAGCGCGGTGTTCAGTTGCACTGGGACGCCGGCCTTCTGCAGGCCGATGCGCAGCGGCGCGATCAGGGCGCGGCCCATACCGACCAGGTTCTTGCCGGTGGCGCCGGCCCAGGTGGCGCGGATGCCGACCTTGAGGCTGCGCAGCACGCCCCGCGGGTGGCGCTTGAGCTGGTTGAGCCGGACGTAATCCTGTTGCATCACAACCATGTTCAGCGGGACCTTGCCGTACGCCGGCTCCAGGCCCTTTTCGTCGACGCCGAGCTTCTTGGCGTTGAACGGCTTGGGCTCGACGGACCGTCCGCCGGCGCGGCCGCCCTCGACCTCCGGGTAGTAGTCGGAGTAGTTCGGCACCCAGCACAGCTTCAGCGGCGAGTTCTTCAGAACGAAGGACAGCATCTCGGGGCCGCGCTGCAGGTAGGTGTCGATCTTCTCTGCGGGCACCACGTCGCCGACGATCTTGTGCAGGTAGGTGCGGGCTGCTTCCGGGGTGTCTTTTACCCCCGCACGCTGCAAAATCTCATTGTTCGGGATCCAGACGCCGCCACCTGACCGCGCAGTGGAACCTCCATAGTGTGGGGCCTTTTCTACGACTACTGTCGAAAGGCCCTGATGGGCTGCGGTGAGGGCGGCGACCATACCGGCTGCACCGCTGCCGACGACGACAACGTCGTACTCCTGTCCAGTCATGTAGAACACGTTATAGAATTGCCCGGCCTGTGGACAACTGCGCCGGTCCATGAAGTTAGGGGAATTCACGAATGCTGTCCGACAACGTGCGTGCCGAGCTCGCCGCCGCGCTGGCCCAAGCTGAGCGCAGCCGGGTCGCGATGTCGCCGATGACCGACACCTACGCCGACATCGACGTCGTCGACGCGTACGAGATCCAGCTGCTCAACATTCGTCAGCGGGTCGCGGAAGGTGCCCGCGTGGTGGGACACAAGGTTGGCCTGTCCAGCGAGGCCATGCAGAAAATGATGAATGTGGATGAACCCGACTACGGGCACCTCCTCGACGACATGCAGGTATTCGAGGACAAGCCCGTGCTGACCTCGAAGTACCTGTTGCCGCGGGTCGAGGTCGAGGTCGGGTTCGTGCTTGCCGATGATCTGCCCGGCGCCGGCTGCACCGAGGACGACGTGCTGGCCGCCACCGCTGCGTTCGCGCCGGCCATCGAGCTGATCGACACCCGCATCACCAACTGGCAGGTCAAGTTGTGCGACACCATCGCCGACAACGCATCCTCGGCCGGCTGGGTGCTGGGCAAGGAGCGGGTGTCCCCGAAGGACATCGACATTCGGAACATCGACGCCGTGCTCAAGTGCAACGGCGAGGTACTGGGCGAGGGCCGCAGTGACGCGGTGCTCGGCAATCCGGTGACGGCGGTGGCCTGGCTGGCGCGCAAGGTCGATCAGTTCGGCGTGCGTCTCAAGGCCGGTGACGTGGTGCTGCCGGGTGCCTGCATGCGGGCGTTCGATGCCAAGCCGGGGGACGACTTCGTCGCCGAATTCGCCGGATTGGGTTCTGTCCACCTGTCTTTCGCGTAATACCCAAAGTTTCTGTAGAGGAGTGAGCATGCCGTCCAAAGCGAGCGTCGCGATCGTCGGCTCGGGAAACATCAGTACTGACCTGCTGTACAAGCTGCTGCGGTCGGACTGGCTCGAGCCGCGCTGGATGATCGGTATCGACCCGGAGAGCGAGGGCCTGGCCCGCGCCCGCAAACTCGGGCTGGAGACCAGCGCCGAAGGAGCGGACTGGCTGCTGGCGCAGAGCGAGAAGCCGGACTTCATCTTCGAGGCCACCAGCGCCTACGTGCACAAGGCGTACGCGCCGCGGTACGAGGAAGCCGGCATCCGGGCCATCGACCTGACGCCGGCCGCCGTCGGCCCGGGCGTCATCCCGCCGGCGAACCTGCGGGCGCACCTGGACTCGATGAACGTCAACATGGTCACCTGCGGTGGCCAGGCCACCATCCCGATGGTCTACGCGGTGAGCCGTGCCGTCGAGGCACAGGGGGGCGTGCCCTACGCCGAGATCGTCGCGTCGGTGTCGTCGGCCTCGGCCGGCCCCGGCACCCGGGCCAACATCGACGAGTTCACCAAGACCACCAGCGCCGGCGTGCGCGACATCGGTGGGGCGCGCGACGGCAAGGCCATCATCATCCTGAACCCGGCCGAACCGCCGATGATCATGCGCGACACCATCTTCTGCGCCATCCCCGAAGATGCCGACCACGCCGCCATCACGCAGTCGGTCAAGGACGTCGTCGCCGATGTACAGACCTACGTGCCCGGCTACCGGCTGCTGAACGATCCGCAGTTCGACGAGCCGTCGGTGGTCAACGGCGGTCAGCACGTCGTCAGCATCTTCGTCGAGGTGGAAGGTGCCGGCGACTACCTGCCGACCTACGCTGGAAATCTGGACATCATGACCGCCGCGGCCACCAAGGTGGGCGAGGAGATCGCCAAGGAAATCGTGGGAGTTAAGGCATGAGCACCGCACTGCAACCCGGAGACATCTTCTTCGACGCAGCCTGGGACGTCCGGATGACGGACACCTCGCTGCGCGATGGCTCGCACCACAAGCGGCACCAGTTCACCGGTGACGAGGTGCGCGCGATTGTCGGTGCCCTCGACAACGCCGGCGTCCCGGTCATCGAGGTCACGCATGGCGACGGGCTGGGTGGTTCGAGCTTCAACTACGGGTTCTCCAAGACCCCGGAGCAGGAGCTCATCACCATCGCGGCCGAGACCGCGAAGAACGCCAAGATCGCCTTCCTGATGCTGCCGGGCGTCGGCACCAAGGAAGACATCCGGATCGCGCAGGGCAACGGCGGCTCGATCTGCCGCATCGCCACGCACTGCACCGAGGCCGATGTCGCGATCCAGCACTTCGGCTTCGCCCGCGAGCTGGGCCTGGAGACCGTCGGCTTCCTGATGATGAGCCACACCATCTCTCCCGAGAAGCTGGCCGCGCAGGCCCGCACCATGGCCGACGCCGGCTGCCAGTGCATCTACGTGGTGGACTCCGCGGGTGCGTTGGTGCTCGAAGGTGTCGCCGACCGCGTCGGCGCGTTGGTCGCCGAACTCGGCAACGACGCGCAGGTCGGTTTCCATGGCCATGAGAATCTCGGTCTGGGCGTTGCCAATTCGGTCGAGGCCGTGCGTGCGGGTGCCAAGCAGATCGACGGTTCGTGCCGCCGGTTCGGTGCTGGTGCCGGTAACGCGCCGGTCGAGGCGCTGGTCGGCGTGTTCGACAAGATCGGCGTCAAGACCGGCATCGACTTCTTCGACATCGCGGACGCCGCGGAAGAGGTTGTCGCCCCGGCGATGCCGGCCGAGTGCCTGCTGGACCGCAACGCACTGGTGATGGGCTACGCGGGCGTGTACTCGAGCTTCCTCAAGCACGCGGTGCGCCAGGGCGAACGCTACGGCGTGCCCGCCCACGAGCTGCTGCTCCGTGTCGGCCAGCGCAAGCTGATCGGTGGCCAGGAGGACCAGCTGATCGACATCGCTCTCGAGATCCAGCGCGAGCGGGCTGAGGGTAAGGCCTGAGTTACTTCCCGCGAGCGGCCGTGTTTGTACGGCGACACACCGTGTTTTGCGTGCATTTTCAGGCCGCTCGCGGCGGGTGAGGGTGACGTAATTGCCCGCCACGACCACAACAAAACGCCGGTCGTCCCGAAAGGGACGGCCGGCGTTTTGCGTAGCCGGGTCAGCTGATGACGGAATCCGTCGCGGCCTCGCAGCGGGCCACCAGCTCGGCCAGTGCCGCCGGCAGCCGGTCGGCGATGGCCTGCGGATCCTTGACCTGATCAGTACAGGTGAGCACGCAGATCTGCATGCCGCCTTCGTAGCTCCAGCCGGTGATGTTCATGCCCATCGGGAAGACCAGCGGGCCGGTCGAGATCAGCTTCTCGACCGGGGCGCCGCCGAAGTACAACGTCTGCTGCGGGCCACGCATGTTCGACGCGATCATGCTGAACATCGGGCGCTTCTTGACCTTCGCCCCGATGGTCGGCAGCACCCGCGAGTAGACCTTGAACAGCGGCCAGTACTCCATCCAGTCGTGCTGTAGCCAGGCGTCGCGCTCGCTCTGCACTTCGCGGGCCGTGGCGGTGTTCGCCGAGATGGCTTTCAGCCGCGCCACCGGATCGGCGACGTTGGTCGCGAGTTCGACGTTCCAGCGGGCGACCTTGTTACCCCACCGGTCGCCGTCCTGCGGGCGCATCGACACCGGGACCACGGCGGTCATGGTGTCATCGCCGACGGGGCCGCGAGACGCCTGGTACTCGCGAAGGACGGTGCTGCACATGGCGAGAAAGACGTCGTTGACGCTCACGCTGAACGCCTTCGACACCCGCTTGATCTGATCCATCTCGACATTGACGAACGCAAAGCCGCGCCGGGCGGTCAGCGGCTCGTTGAACGGCAGGGCCGGCGGGATGAAGGCCTCGGCGTAACCGGGCTTGCCCGCCTTCTGCCGGTTCTGGATGGTGCGCGTGACCTTCGCCGTGCGCGCCAGGACCTTCGGGAATTTGGTCAGTGACCTGACCTGCTGGCGCGCCACCATCGGCAGCCACTCGGCGGTCGGTGGCCGGTGCTCGTCAGGCGCCGGGCGGGCCGACGGTTCGGGCAGCCGGTCGGTGGGGTCCTGGCTGTAGAACTGCTCGAGCAGGTTCAGCGACGCCATGCCGTCGGCCACCGCGTGGTGGATCTTCAGCACGAGCGCGACGCGGCCGCCCGCCAGACCGTCGATGTACCACATCTGCCAGGCCGGGCGGTCCCGGTCGAGCGGCTCTTCGAATAGTTTGGCGATCTCCGCGCCGAGCTCGCGATCGGTTCCCGGTGCGGCGGCGGTGGCGCGCTTCATGTGGTAGTTCAAGTCGCCGCGGGCGCGGGTGATCCACCACGGCCGGCCGGCACCGAACCGCGGCGACATCAGCTGCCACTGCAGGGGTTCGACGCGGTCGACGAGACCGGGCAGTGCGGCGCGCACGGCCTCGAAGGTGATGGGCTCGTGGCCCTGGGCCGGATCGAGTACGACGGCCTTGATGGTGTGCTGCGGCTGGACGGCACTCTCCCACGCCAGGAAGCTGTTGTCCTCGCCCGATAAACGTCGCATACATCACTATGAGGCCAAAAATGTGAGCCAGCGGACATGTTGTCTCGTTGATCGGGAACTACCTCTGAATTTCGGCTCACACCCCGTTTAGCGTGCTCACCATGAGCTGACTCGGCGTCGCGACGCGGAGCCCGAGGGCTCCGCCGGGTCGGTGTCTGACTGAATGGAGTAGGGATATGCAACTGAGGAACAGCCGGGTTCTGGTCACCGGTGCCAGCCGTGGTCTGGGCAGGAACATCGCGCAGGCGATGGCGCGCCGCGGTGCCGACGTCGCACTCGTCGCGCGCAACGCCGAGCAGCTCGAAGAGCTCGCAAAGGAGTTGGGCGGCAAGGCATATCCCGCCGACCTGATGGATCCGGCGGCGGTCGAGCAGCTGATCGGCCGTGTCGAGGCCGACGGGCCCGTCGACGTCATCATCAACAACGCCGGTGTGGACCGCGTCGGGCGCTTCTACGAGGCGTCGTCGGCGGACGTGCGAGACCTGTTGCAGGTCAACCTGATCGCCCCCATGGAGCTGTGCCGCCAGGCGATGCCGCTGATGATCAAGCGCGGCCGCGGCCACATCGTGAACGTGTCCTCGATGGGCGCCATCTCGACCGGGCCCGGCGTCACCCTGTACGGCGCCTCCAAGGCCGGGCTCAGCCACTTCACCGCCGGTATCCGCTCCGAGCTGCGCAACAAACCGGTCAACACCACGCTGGTGCAGATCGGTGAGGTCAAGACCGACATGATCGATCACATCCGGTCGTTCGGGCCGGCGCGCCGCACCATCGAACGGTCGCTCAAGTTCCGGATGATCCCGCAGGAGCCACTGGACGCCGACATGGTCGCCGAGGCCATCGCCGATGCCGTCGAGAAGGAGAAGAAGCACGTCATCCTGCCCAAGCGCATCGCGGCCATGGCATACCTCACCGAGACCCCGCGCCGGGTCTCCGAGCTCATGCTGACCGGCATCGACCAGGACAGCGACTAGTCATGAACCTGGCCGGCAAGGTCGCGATCATCACCGGCGCAGCGCGTGGTCAGGGTGAGGCCGAAGCGCGGCTGTTCGCCGCGCTGGGCGCGCAGGTGGTGCTCACCGACGTCCTGGTCGACGAGGGCGAGGCGGTCGCCGCGTCGATCGGCGCCGCCGCCCGCTTCCAGCGGCACGACGTCGGCAGCGAAAGCGATTGGCGGACAACGGTGGAGCTCGCCCTGTCTGAGTTCGGCCGCATCGACGCGCTGGTGAACAACGCGGCGATCTGCACCGTCGAACCGCTCCTGGACCACACCGCCGAATCGTGGGAGCGGCAGCTGCGCGTCAACCTGATCGGTCCGTTCCTGGGCACCAAAGCCGTCGTCGAACCCATGCGGGCCGCCGGCGGCGGCTCGATCATCAATGTGTCCTCACAGGCCGGCCTGCAGGGGCTGGCCGGCTACAGCGCCTACGGCGCGTCCAAGTGGGGTCTGCGCGGCTTCTCCAAGGTCGCCGCAATCGAATTGGGCCCCATGGGGATTCGGGTCAACACCGTCTACCCCGGCATGATCGACACCCCGATGGTGGCGCACCTGCCGATCGAACGCGGGCTCGGCGGGCACCCGGGTGCGCCGCTGACCCGCGTCGGTGCGCCCGAGGAAGTCGCCGAAGTGGTGGCTTTCCTGGCGTCGGACGCGTCGTCGTACATGACGGGCGCGGATCTGGCGGTCGACGGCGGCGCGAGCGCGGGCCGGATCCCGGTCGTCCCGACCCAGCCACAAGCGACGTAGCGAGCGACTTGTCAGACTTCCCCGGCAAGATGGGCGCATGGCCGGGGACGAATCCACACTGGCGCCGGAGCGCCGGCGGCGGGCCGGGTCGATGGAACTGTTGCTCATCGCCCTCACCGCACTGGCGCTGTCGGGTTCCTGGGTCAGCGGTGTCCTGACCGACCATGCCCGCCTGGCCGCCGCGGCCACGGTGTTCTGCGGCGTCTTCGTGCAGGCCCTGCCGTTCCTGGTGCTGGGCGTCATCGTCAGTGGCCTCGTGGCCGCATACCTCACCCCGGAGCGGCTGGCCCGCCTGCTGCCGCGCCGGCCGGCGCTCGCGGTGGCGGTGGCGGGTGTCGGCGGTGCCGCGCTGCCCGGTTGCGAATGCGGCTCGGTGCCCGTGGCGCGCCGGTTGTTCAGCGGGGAGACGGCCGGGGCCGCCCTGACGTTCATGCTGTCCGCACCGGCGATCAACCCGGTGGTGCTGGTGGCGACGGCCGTCGCCTTCCCCGGCCAGCCGCAGATGGTGGTGGCGCGGTGTGTGGCATCGCTGCTGACCGCGGTGGTGATGGGGCTGCTGTGGCAGCGCTGGGGCCGCGCCGAATGGGTGACCCGCACGCTGCCCGCCCACCACGACGAGGACGCATCGCGCTTCACCGTCTTCACCGAGGCGGCCCGGCACGACTTCCTGCAGTCCGCGGCCTATCTGGTGGTCGGCGCCGGTGCGGCGGCGGTGCTGCGCGCGGCCGTGCCGTCGTGGGTGTTCGAGCAGGTGGCCGGCAACCTGGTGGTCGGCGTCGTGACCATGGCGCTGCTGGCCGTCGTGCTGGCGCTGTGTTCGGAGGCCGACGCGTTCGTCGCGGCGAGCCTGACCATGGTCCCGCTGGTGCCGCGCCTGGTGTTCCTGGTGGTCGGCCCCGCGGTGGACGTCAAGCTGTTCGCGATGCAGGCCGGCGTGTTCGGCCGGCCGTTCGCCGTGCGATTCGCGCCGGTGACGCTGGCGGTCGCCACTGCCTGTGCGACGACCGTCGGGCTGCTGCTGCTCGGGGGTGCGTCGTGAGCCGGGAAACCCAGAACATCCTGATGCTGTTGATCGGGCTGAGCACGGGCCTGATCGCGGTGAAGGGCACCTACCTGAATTTCGTGAAACCCGCGCTGTTCCCGTGGCTGGTCCTGGCGGCCGTCCTGTTGGTGGCGCTCGCTGTGGTGTGCCTGGTGCGGGACCTGCGCCACGGGCCGCCGGGTGGACATCACCACCGCGGACTGCTGGCATGGCTGCTGCTCATCCCGGTGGCGCTGACCGCGTTCGTCAGCGTGCCGCCGATGAGCGCCGTCGGTGCCGAGACCGTCACCGCAGCGGTGGCCCCGCCGAAGCGGGCCTTCCCACCGCTGCCGGCCGACGGCGCGGTGTCGCTGCCGGAGGTCGTGCTGCGGGCGGCCGCTGATTCCACGAAAAGCCTTGAGGGGCGGACCATCACCGTAACCGGGTTCACCATGGGCGACGACCTGGCCCGCGTCGTGATCGTGTGTTGCGCCGCCGACGCGCAACTGGCCCGCATCCACCTGACCGGCGCCCTCGGATCGCACCCGAAAGACACCTGGCTGAAGGTGCAGGGCAAGGTGGTACCCGGGACCTCCAATCCGTCCACGAATTTCGTCCCGACCATGGAAGTGACCAGTGCCGAGCCAATCCCCAAGCCCCGCAACACCTACGCGTACTGACGCGCAGGCCCTGCTCGAACAGCTCGCCGGCCCCGGCGCGGTGCTGCGCGACGACCAGTGGGTGGCCATCGAGGCCCTGGTGGTCCAGGGCCGCCGAGCGCTGGTGGTGCAGCGCACCGGGTGGGGCAAGTCCGCGGTGTACTTCATCGCCGCCAAGCTGCTGCGGGCCGCCGGCCGCGGCCCGACCGTCATCGTCTCGCCGCTGCTGGCCCTGATGCGCAACCAGGTGGCGTCAGCCGAACGCGCGGGCGTCCGCGCCGCCACCATCAACTCCAGCAATGTCACCGAATGGGACGAGGTGCACCAGCGGGTCGCCTCCGGCGACCTCGACGTGCTGCTGGTCAGCCCGGAGCGGTTGAACAACCCCGATTTTCGCGACGCTGTCCTGCCCGCGTTGGCCGCCGATGCCGGCCTGGTCGTCGTCGACGAGGCGCACTGCGTCTCCGACTGGGGCCACGACTTCCGGCCCGACTACCGGCGCATCCGCACCCTGATCGGTGAATTGGGTTCGGGCATACCGGTTCTCGCCACCACCGCGACCGCCAATGACCGCGTGGTGCAGGATGTCGCCGCGCAGCTGGGCGTCGGGGGCGGCGATACCCTGGTGCTGCGCGGTGGCCTGGACCGGGAATCACTGCGCCTGTCCGTAGTGCACGCCGGGGGACCGGCGCAACGGGCGGCATGGCTTGCGGCGCATCTGGATTCGCTGCCCGGCTCGGGCATCGTCTACACCCTGACGGTGTCGCAGGCCCACGACATCGCCGCGCTGCTGCGCGAGCAGGGCCACACCGTCGCCTCCTACACCGGTTCCACCGAGGCCGCCGAACGCGAACAGCTGGAAGCCGACCTGCTGAACAACCGGGTCAAGGCGCTCATCGCCACCTCGGCGCTGGGCATGGGCTTCGACAAACCGGACCTGGGCTTCGTCGTGCACCTGGGCGCGCCGTCGTCACCCATTGCGTACTACCAGCAGGTCGGCCGTGCCGGCCGCGCCACGTCCAGCGCCGAGGTGATCCTGCTGCCGGGCAAAGAGGATGCCGACATCTGGCGGTACTTCGCATCGGTCGCCTTCCCGTCGGAAGCCTTGGTCCGCAAGGTGATCGGTGAACTCGAGCCGGACCGCGCACTGTCCACCGCGGCCCTGGAACCGTTGGTCGACCTCAACCGGTCGCGGCTCGAGATGGTGCTCAAGGTGCTGGACGTCGACGGTGCGGTGCGCCGCGTCAAGGGCGGCTGGATCAGCACCGGCGAGCCGTGGTCGTACGACGAGGAGCGCTACCGCAACCTGGACGCCGCGCGGCAGCGCGAGCAGCAGGCCATGCTGGACTACCAATCGACCACAGAGTGCCGAATGGTGTTCCTGCGCAGCCAACTCGACGATCCCGAGCTCGACGGCCGCGGCTGCGGCCGGTGCGACAACTGTGCGGGTGCGCGCTACACCGCCGACGTCGATGCCGAGGCGGCGTCGACGGTGCGCGATCAGCTCATGCGGCCCGGCGTGGAGATCGCCCCGCGCAAACAGTGGCCGACGGGCCTCGGTTCCCTGGGAATCGGGTTGTCCGGCCGCATATCCGGCGGTGCCGAGCCGGGGCGGGTCATCGGGCGACTGACCGACCTGGGGTGGGGTGCCCGGCTGCGCCAGTTGCTCGACGGGACCGACGGTGAAGTGCCCGACGCCGTCGTGCAGGCGGCCGTGGCGGTCCTCAAGGCCTGGAACTGGAAAGAACGTCCGGTGGCGGTGATGGGTCTGGACTCCGAGCGCCGTCCGCAGTTGATCGGCTCGCTGGTCACCCGGCTGGCGGAGCTGGGCCGGCTGCAGAACCTGGGCACGCTGTACTACCGGCCGCAGCGACGTCCGGTGACGGCGGCGAACTCGGCGTATCGGGTTGCGGCGCTGGTGGATTCGTGGGAGGTGCCCGCGCTGGACGTGAACGGTCCGGTGCTGCTGGTCGACGATCTGGTCGACACCGGGTGGACCATGACCATGGCGACGCAGGTGTTGCGCACCGCCGGCGCACCCGCAGTGCTGCCGTTCGCCCTGGCGTCGGTCAGCTGACCTGCCGGCGCAGCCCGAGCTGGTCGACCACAGGGTCGACGCCGACCAACTCGATATCGTTGCGGCGCAAGGTCTTCCACTGGTCGCGCGTCATGGTGAACTCCAGCATGGTGTCGAAAACCCCGCGCCGTGATTGCCGAGACGAGCCGGTCTGTACGTAGGGCAGCGACCGCGTGACGCCGAGTGACGCTGCGTTGTCGTGCCATGCGGCGGTGCGGGCGACGTCGGCGTCGAAACCGGCGAAGATCAGCTGCAGCGCGGCCGTGCGCATCTCCCGGCCCAGGCCGCGGCCCTGATGGCGGCGGCCCAGCCACGAGCCGGTGGACACGGTCCGGCGGGCGGGAAAGCCGTCGGCGGTCACCGTGCAGACGCCCACGGCGTCGTCGCCGACGATGACGGCCATCGGCACGTCCCAGTGCTCCGTCGACACCTCGGCGCGGGTCTGCCGGAAGTACTGGACGGTGTTGCGTTCCAGTTCGGGGGAGACCGCGTCGGTCCACGGGACCGAGAACGGCATGGTGGCCGGATCGTGGATGCCCTGGGCGGCCAGCCGGGCGAGTTCGTCGGCCAGTTCGTCGGTCACATGGCAGAGCCGCAGAACCGGAGTGATCACCTCCAGTTCCGCCAGGGGCCAGGGCGAAGGGCGCATGCCCCAATACCAGCACAGCCGAGCTAATTCACGAAAGCGAATATTTGCCGCTTCAAGCCACGCTGACCTGCAACTTTCGTCGCTTGTGTAACAGCTGCACCGGGTCGAGCGAAACACCCCCAGAGGCCGGGGAAGACGGATGCGGCCAGGACAAAGGAGGATTCCATGACTCGTGCCGTGACGTTCGGCCGTTCCACCCTCGGCTTCATCGCCCTGGGCGCCGCCTGTGCCGCCCTTGTCGTGCCGCGGGCATCGGCCGATCCCGTGAGCCCGACGTCGCCGACGACGTCGGCCACCGCGTCGCCGACCACGACCGCGACCACCGCCGCGACGCCGACCACCTCGGCGACGCCCACCACGTCCGCCACGGCGCCGTCGACCACGACGACCACCACCGTCGCCCCGGCCGCCACCGTCGCCGACTGCAGCACCGCGACGCTCGCCAAGACCATCAGCTCGGTCACGCTGCAGTTGTCGGACTACTTCGCCGCGCACCCGGATGCCGACGCCGCGCTGCTCGACGCCACCCGGCAGTCGGCGTTCGCCGCCATGAGCCAGTTCGACAACTACTTCAAGGCCCACCCCGACGAGGCCGACGCGCTGCGCGGCATTCAGGCTCCGCTGGCCGCCTTCAAGGACCGCTGCGGCCTGCAGGTCGCGCCGACCGACGCGCTGGCCGTCCTCAACGGCGTCTAGCCGTCACTGGCCGAACTCACGTCCGGCCGGGCTGGGAGCCGCCGAGTTGCGCCGTCAGCGTCGCGGCGGCGGCCACCAGCCCGCGTGCTCGCTTACTGATCTCCGCGTCGGTCAGGGCATGGCCGATCTGCAGTGACAGCACCATCACCTGGCGTTGGTGGTGGTCGAACACCGGCGCTGCGATGACGCTGATGTCGTGCTTGGCGCGCCCGCCCGTCGCCGCGCTCGATTCGCTCGGCAGGTACACGCGCTCGCCGATGTCGGAGACGAGTTCGCCCAGCAGCACCCGTAATTCGTCGGGCAGGTTGCTCGACATGCCGGCCATCATGGCGTACAGCCGCCTGCCGCCCGGTGTCAGCCGCTCGACGAGATAGCCCGATTCGCGGCACTCGGCGATCACCCGTTCCAGTCGCGCGCTGTCGGTGCGCAGCGGGATCGTCGGCTCCTTGGCGAGCCAGTCGCGCACCGCGCGCTCATCCCACAGCACGAACATCAGGCCGACCGGCGGCGCGAACGGGTAGCTCTGCCCGACCTGTACCGGCTCCGGACTGCCGTGCGGGGCAACGAGTTCCAGTAGCGTGATGCGGTCATCGACGACAGCCGACAGGGCCGCCGTCGCGTTGAAGGCCTCCGACAGCCGGCGCAGTTCCGCCCGCGCGGCCGGACTGATGCGCATGGACTCCTGTGCGGTGTGGCCCAGCGTGATCAACCGCGGGCCCAGCCGGTAGGTCTTCTCGGCCGCATCACGTACCAGGTAACCGGCGTCGGCGAGCGTGGTGACGATGCCCAGGCAGGTGGGCTTGCTGAGGTCGACGCGGCGCGCCAACTCGGACAGCCCGAATTGTTCCTGGGGGTGACTGGCCAGGAAATCCAGCACCGCGACGACGCGGGCGGTGGGCGGCGACGCGCGGCCGGTGTCGGTCATGGCTAGGAATGTACGACATCGGTCCAAATATGGACCGTTGTGTCGGGGCGGGGAGTCGGGGGGAGGATCGAGGCGAAGCCGCAGGTCGAGCGGCACGACGGTAGTGCGCGGCATTGACGACAACTGGAACACGTTCTACTCTTCAGTCGGAATATCTACCGATGCGTTCCAATATTGGAACGGAAGGGTGTTGACCGTATGTTCACGCAGTCGTTCGTCGACGCCGTCGCCGAGGCGGAGCGCCTCGTCGCCGCGGCGCCGTTCATCGAATCCGAGGCCGATCTGCTCGAAGGCCTGCAATACCTCGCCGGTTGTATCGCGTCGTGCACCCACGTTGCGTTCGACTACGACAAGGACCACCCGTTCCTGCACAGCGGCACCGGCCCGTTCGAGAAGATGGGCCTCGACAACCCCGACACCATGTACTTCGGCACTCGCGTGCAGCCGGGTCACGAGTACGTCGTCACCGGTCGTCGCGGCACCACGACCGACGTGAGCTTCCAGCTGCTCGGCGGTGAATACACCGACGCCAACGTGCCGGACAGTGAGACGGCGTTCGACGACCGCAAGCTCGACATCGCCGCCGACGGCACGTTCGAGTGGCGGTTCACCCCGGCCACCCCGGCGCAGCTGGTGATCCGCGAGGTCTACAACGACTGGTCGGCACAGCGCGGTTCGTTCGCGATCTCCCGCACCGACACCGCGGGCACCGCACCCGAGCCGTTGACCCGTGAGCTGATCGAGAAGCGGTACGCCGTCGCCGGCAAGCAGCTGGTGCAGCGCGTCAAGACCTGGCTGCAGTTCCCGAAGTGGTTCTACGACAACCTGCCGGTCAACACCCTCACCGCGCCGCGGCTGACCCCGGGTGGGCTGGCCACCCAGTACTCGTCCGTCGGGCACTACGACATGACGCCCGACCAGGCCATGGTCATCACGCTGCCGGTGACGGACGCGCCCTACCTCGGCTTCCAGCTCGGCAGTCTCTGGTACATCTCGCTGGACTACATCAATCACCAGACGTCGCTGAACGGCACTCAGGCGCAGGCGGATCCGGACGGCAAGATCCGGATCGTGGTGTCGGAGAACAACCCCGGCGTGACCAACTGGTGCGAGACCCTCGGCCACGCCAGGGGCTACCTGCAGTTCCGCTGGCAGCGGGTGTCGCGCGAGCTGACGGCCGAGGACGGCCCGACGTGCGAGGTCGTGGGTCTCGACGAGGTGGCCTCGAAGCTGCCGTTCTACGAGACCAACAAGATTTCCGAAGAAGATTGGCGCGCGCGGATTGCACTGCGCCAGAAGCTTATTGGCGAGAGGATGGTGGGCTGACCGTGAGTGGACTGCTCGATGGAAAGGTCGTGGTGATCAGCGGTGTCGGGCCTGGGCTCGGAACGACGCTGGCGCGCCGATGTGCGGAGAACGGTGCCGACCTGGTGCTGGTGGCCCGCACGGTGGAACGGCTCGAGGTCGTCGCCAAGGAGGTGACGGAGCTGGGCCGGCGCGCGCTGGTGGTGGGCGCCGACATCACCGACGAGGAGCAGGTCGCCAATGTGGTGGCCCGTACCACGGAGGAGTTCGGTAAGGCGGACGTGTTGATCAACAACGCGTTCCGGGTGCCGTCGATGAAGCCCTTCGCGAACACGACCTTCGAGCACATGCGCGATGCGATCGAGCTGACCGTGTTCGGTGCGCTGCGCATGACGCAGGGCTTCACCCCGGCGCTCGAGACGGCCAAAGGCTCTGTGGTGAACGTGAATTCGATGGTCGTGCGGCATTCGCAGGCCAAGTACGGCGCCTACAAGATGGCGAAGTCGGCGCTGCTGGCCATGTCGCAGACCCTCTCGACCGAGCTGGGCGAGAAGGGCATCCGCGTGAACTCCGTGATGCCGGGCTACATCTGGGGCGAAACCCTGGAGGGTTACTTCAGCCATCAGGCGAAGAAGTACGGCACCACCGTCGAGCAGATCTACGCGGCGTCGGCCGCCGGCTCCGACCTGAAGCGGTTGCCGACCGAGGACGAGGTGGCTTCTGCCATCCTGTTCCTGGCCAGCGACCTGGCCAGTGGCATCACCGGTCAGTCGCTCGACGTCAACTGCGGGGAGTACAAGGCATGAGCGCACTTCGGACCAACGTCGGCACTGTCGAGGACCTGCACGCCTCGGCCGTCAAGGCCTGCGGCCTGGACGACTTCGGTGGCGACGACGACAACTATCTGGAAGCCCTTGGCGTGCTGCTGGATTCGTACCAGCGCGAGGCCGACCTGACCGAGCTCGGCAGCAAGATGCAGCGGTTCTTCACCCGCAACGCGCTGGTGGCCCGCCTGGTGTCCAACGCCGCGTTCAAGCAGTACCCGCAGCACGCCGATGTGCCGATCGAGCGGCCGATCTTCGTCACCGGCCTGCCGCGCACCGGCACGACGGTGATCCACCGGCTGCTGACGGCCGACCCGCGACACCAGGGCCTGGAGATGTGGCTGGCCGAGTTCCCGCAGCCACGGCCACCGCGCGAAACCTGGCCGGACAACCCGGTTTTCAGTGCCCTCGATGCGCGGTTCAAGCAGGCTCACGAGGAGAACCCGGACTACACGGGCCTGCACTTCATGACGGCCGACGAGGTCGAGGAATGCTGGCAGCTGCTGCGTCAGTCGCTGCACTCGGTCTCCTACGAGACGCTGGCGCACGTCCCGTCGTACGCGCAGTGGCTGGCCCGGCAGGACTGGACGAAGTCCTACCAGCGGCACCGCAAGAACCTGCAGTTGATCGGGCTGAACGAGCCCGAAAAGCGTTGGGTGCTCAAGAATCCCAGCCACCTGTTCGCGCTGGATGCGCTGTTCAAGGTGTACCCGGACGCGTTGGTGGTGCAATGCCACCGGCCGGCCGAGACCATCATGGCGTCGATGTGCTCGCTCGCGCAGCACACGACGGAGGGTTGGTCGAACACGTTCACCGGCAAGGTGATCGGTGACGACTCGATGGAGACGTGGTCGCGCGGCCTCGAGCTGTTCAATGCCGAACGGGCCAAGCATGATCCCAAGCAGTTCTGCGACGTCGACTACTTCGAGTTCATCAAGGACCCCGTCGGCGCCGTCGAGGGCATCTACCGCACGTTCGGCATCGAGTTCACCGATGCCGCACGCCAGGCCATCACCGAGAGCCACGCGCAGAGCCAGCAGGGTCCGCGCGCGCCGAAGCACACCTACTCGCTGTCCGACTACGGGCTGACCGAGGAGCAGGTCAAGGAGCGCTTCGCCAATCTGTAGCGGCCGGACGATCGCGAAAACCCCCTGAATCAACCGATTCAGGGGGTTTTCGCGTTTCTGTGCGAGAGAAACTCAGCCGTCGCCGGGGGAGGGCGCGGTGGAGAACTCCTCCAGGCATCCCTCGGCGACCGCGTGCTTGATGCTGTCGGACATCTTGGGGCACGAGCGGCTGCGACTGGGATCGCCGCCTTCGGCGCGGATCTCGCTGAAATATGCGCACCGCTGCGTCGCCTCCGAATTCCACTGCACCGCAGTGTGTTCCGGACCCAACTTCTTCACCGAGACCGTCGAGTGGCAGAACCGGCAGTCGACCGGAGCCAGACCCGAGGTCAGGTACCGCTGCCGGTCGGCCGCGGTGGCTTCACGAACCGCGGCCAGGCGCACCGGGTCACCGGCGAAATCCGGTGCCTTGGACCAGGATCCGTTCGCCGGCGCATCGGATGCGGGATGGGCATGGTCGTCGTCTTCGCCGTGACCCATCAGCTGCAGCATCGAACGGGCCAGGCTCTCGGCTTCGTCGGCGGTGCCGACAAATGGGCTCCGAGCCTGATCCCGCTCGCTGTGCTGGGGCATCAGCTGGACTGCTCTGCTGATTCCTTGGCCTCGGCCTGCAGGCGCAGGTTCTCGGCCACTTCGCCCTGCCACTTCTCGTTGGCGACCGTGGTGTCGATCTCCAGCTCGAAGCGGTCGGTCATGTCCGGGGTGATGTCGGCGACGTCAACGTAGAACTGCTGGTACCAGCGGCGCATCTGGTAGACGGCGCCGTCTTCTTCGACCAGCAGCGGGTTGTCGATGCGGGTCTTGTGCTTCCAGATTTCGACGTCCTGCAGGAAGCCCTTGCTGACCCCGTCGGTCATGGCGTCGGCCAGCTTCTGGGTGGTCTTTTCGTCCATGCCCTTGGGCTTTTCGACGATGACGCCCCACTGCAGCACGAACGCGTCCTGGCTGACCGGGTAGTGGCAGTTGATCAGGATCGACTCGGCCTTGTAGCCGCTGTAGTTGTTGTGCAGCCAGTTGATCATGAACGACGGCCCGAAGTACGAGGCCTCCGAATCCAGGTGCGCCTCGCCGTACTGGGTGCCCATGCCACCGATGTCCGGCCGGCCCACGTTGTGCAGGTACTGGCTGGCGATGTGGCCTTCGAAGACGTTCTTGAAGTACGTCGGCAGGCCGTAGTGGATGTAGAAGAAGTGCGCCATGTCAGTGACGTTGTCGATGATCTCGCGGCAGTTGCTGCCCTCGATCAGCAGCGAGTTCCACTGCCAGTCGGTCCAGTTGTCACTGTGGAATTCGGGGATCTCGGGGATCCGCACCTCTTCCTGAGGCGGGTTGCCCTCGTGGTCGTGCCACACGAAGAGCAGGCCGCCACGGACGTCGGTGTGCCAGGCGCGGGTACGGGCCAGGCGCGGCGTGCGCTTGGCGTAGGGCACCAGCTGGCACTTGCCGTCGCCGCCCCAGCGCCAGTCGTGGAACGGGCATGCGACCGCATCCCCCTTGATGGTGCCCTGCGACAGGTCACCGCCCATGTGGCGGCAGTAGCCGTCCAGGATTTTCAGGTCACCCTTCGAGTCCGCGAACACCACCAACTTGGTGCCGAACGCCTCGAACGAATGCGGCTTGCCGTCCAGGAAGTTCTTCACAGGACCCACGCAGTGCCATCCACGGGCAAAGCGGTCCGGCAGCACGCCGGTATCGATCTCGCGAACCCCCGCGGTTTCGGTGCTCACCTTGGCCTCCCAATCTGTGCCTAGTAACTAGAACACGTTACAGTTTTTCCTCGGTGCAGCGCAATGCAAGCGTCCCCACCTGCGGTGTATTGCGAGGGCGAGCGAAGCGACGGGGTAGGTTCTGTCCATGCCGCTTTACTCCTTCGAGGGCCGGAGCCCGGTCGTCGACCCCACGGCGTTCATCGCCCCCACCGCCGTGCTGATCGGCGATGTTCGTGTCGAAGCCGGGGCCTCGGTGTGGTTCAACGCGGTTCTGCGCGCCGATTACGCGCCCGTCGTCATCCGCAACGGTGCAAACGTGCAGGACGGGTCGGTGCTGCACGCCCCTCCCGGCATTCCGGTCGACATCGGGCCCGGCGCGACCATCGCACACCTGTGCGTCGTGCACGGCGCACACGTCGGTGCCGAAGCACTCATCGCCAACAACAGCACCATCCTCGACGGCGCGGTGATCGGCCGCCGCAGCCTGGTCGCAGCCCATTCGCTTGTGGTCGCCGGAACCAAGATCCCCGACGAAGTGCTGGTCGTCGGCTCGCCGGCCAAGATTCGCGGCCCGATCTCCGGAACCGGCGCCGAGACGTGGATCAACACCAATCCGCAGGCCTACCGCGAGCTCGCCGAGCGCTACCTGACGGGTCTCGAAGAGCTGTAGCGCCCGTATTTCGTGGAAATCTGACATTCGGGCCGACGTTCGGCCAAGACTGGGCGCATGAAGCTGCCGCTCGTCGTCCTGGCCGGTGCCTCCATCGCGCTGACGGCTCCGTCCGCGCACGCCGCGCCGCCACCCAACTTTCCCGACTTCACGGGCTTCAACGTCGTCACGTCGACCCATTTGGCGACGTACCAGCGCACCGATCAGCAGGTGGTGAAGTTCTCGACACCCGACGGCCTGGCATGCCTCATCAGCGCGCTGGGCGGCGTGGCGCCGAGCGTGCGGTGCTACGGCCCGGTGCCGGGGACGACGGGCCTGCCTGTCACCGCCGATCCCAACGCCAAGGCGCCCCGTGATTTCGGGGTGGCGCAGCTGCACGCGGCCAACGAGGGCACGATCAGCAACTACCGCGGCGACTACCCGACCGATCTGGCCGGCGCACCACTACTCGCGCCGGGGGAGAAGGTCACTCTGACGACGATGACGTGCGGCGTGGTGGCCGGTGGCGTCACCGCCTGCATCGACTCCACCGGCGGCGGCCACGGTTTCGTCCTGCAGCCGTCGGGCTCCTGGACCTTCTAACGAGCGATTTGTGCACGATTTTCCGCGGCCAGCGCGGAAAATCGTGCACAAATCACGAGGTACGCGGCGCTTCCCAGAAGGCGCGCAGCGCCAGGAGTTGCCCGGCTTCGTTGGCGCGGTACGTGAAGACGCCGTGGGTGGTGAAGTCGTGCCCGCCGATGGTGGTCACGATGTTGCCGACGTTGGCTTCCTCGTCACCGCACTGGTAGGTGGTCTCGAAGTTGAACACGAGACTGTCGGTGGGCGCGATCGCCTTGTCCCAGAAGGCCGAGATGGCTTCCTTGCCGCGGTGCCCCTTGCCCTCGGGATCCAGGAACGACGGCCCGATCGGGTCCTGCACGATGGCGTCGTCGGCGAAGTTGGCCAGCCAGGCCTCCTTGTCGCGGGCGGCCACGGCATCGCGGGACCGCTTGCCGGCCAGGTGCGCGGGGTGATTCGGATCGGAAACCGTCATGTCAGTTCTTTCCGGGCTTGTCGCTCGAGACGACCCACATCGAGTAGTACTGTGCGCCACCGCCGTACGCGTGGCCCAGCGCCTTACGGGCGCCCTCGACCTGGTGGTCACCGGCCTTGCCCATGACCTGGATGGCCGACTCGGCGAAGCGGATCATGCCGGATGCGCCAATGGGATTCGACGACAGCACACCGCCGGAGGCGTTGAACGGAATCCGACCACCGATGGCCGTCTCGCCGGCCTCGGTCAGCTTCCAGCCTTCGCCCTCGGGCGCGAAGCCCAGGTTCTCCAGCCACATCGGCTCGTACCAGGAGAACGGCACATAGACCTCGGCACAGTCGATTTCGTCGATCGGGCTGGTAATCCCGGCGTCGCGCCAGAGGGCAGCGGCCGCGTCGCGGCCGGCCTGCGGGTTCACCTGGTCACGGCCCGAGTAGGCCAGCGGTTCGGTGCGCAGCGCGGTCGCGTGGATCCACGCCACCGGGTGCCCCTCGGCGACGCGGGCGTCGGCCACCTCCTCGTTGCCGATGACCAGGGCGGCCGCGCCGTCCGACGACGGGCAGGTCTCATCGAAACGGATTGGGTCCCACAGCATCTGCGACGACATCACCTTCTCGACGGTGATGTCGGGCTGGTGCAGGTGCGCCAGCGGGTTCTTGGCGCCGTTGAGCCGGTCCTTGACCGCCACCATGGCACCGATGTGCTCCGGCGCGCCCGACCGGCGGATGTAGGCGCGCACGTGCGGGGCGAAGTAACCGCCCGCGCCGGCGCCGACGGGCTTGGTGAACGGCACCGGAATCGACAATGCCCACATGGCATTCGACTCGGACTGCTTCTCCCACGCCATGGTCAGGACACGGCGATACTTGCCGGACTTGACCAGGCTGGCGGCGACGATCGCGGTCGAGCCACCCACCGAACCGGCGGTGTGCACGCGGATGAGCGGCTTGTTGGTGGCGCCGGTGGCGTCGGCCATGAACAGCTCGGGCATCATCACGCCCTCGAAGAAGTCCGGTGCCTTGCCGACGACGACGGCGTCGATGTCGGCCATCGTGCAACCGGAATCCGCGAGCGCGCGGTCGATGGCCTCGCGCACCAGGCCGTTCATCGAGACGTCGGAACGCTTGGCGACGTACTTGGTCTGTCCCGTACCGAGGACGGCAGCTTTGTTCGCCATCAGTTCTTACCCTCCAGGACGGCAATCAGATTCTGTTGCAGCGCAGGACCACTCGTGGCGTGGGCCAGGACGCGGTTCGCCGAGCCGTTGAAGATGTGCTCGGCGGCGAAGCCGATGCGCTCCAGGCCGGCGGAGAACATCGGGTTCGCGGCCAAGGCGCCACCCGACGGGTTGATCTTGGTCGAGTCCTTCAGCCCGATCGCCTCGGTGAGGATCAGCTGCTGGTGGCTGAACGGCGCGTGCAACTCGGCGATGTCGATGGAACCGGTGTCGCCACCGGTGGCGGCGGCGGCCGAAGCGGCGGTCGACGTCGACACCGTGAGATCACGGGCACCCAGGATCGGCGTCTCGATGCGGTGCTCGAAACCGGTGATCCAGGCGGGGTTTTCGCGCAGCTCGCGCGCCTTGTCGGCCGAGGCCAGCACGATCGCCGACGCGCCGTCGGTGATCGGCGCGATGTCGTGACGGCGCAGCGGGTCGGCGAAGAACGGCCGCGACAGCAGCTCGCTCACGCTGGCCGCGGACTCGAGGCGGTCGACGCGCTCGGCGACGGCAAACGAGTCCAGCGCCACCTGCGCCATCTGCTCGGCGGTCCACTTACCGGCGTCCAGGCCGAACCGGGCCTGCAGGCCTGCCATCGAGACGGCGTCCGGCCACAGCGGCGAGACGGTGTACGGGTCGGTCTGCAGGGCCAGCACCCGGCGCAGGTTGCCGGCGCTGCCCTTGCCGAAGCCGTAGACCAGCGCGGTGTCGACCTCGCCCGTCAGGATTTTGATGTAGGCCTCGTACAGCGCCCAAGCGGCGTCCATCTCGACGTGCGACTCGTTGATCGGCGGCACCGCGCCGATCGAGTCGATGGCGGAGATGAACGAAAACGCCCGGCCGGCAAGGTAATCCGAGGAGCCCGAGCACCAGAAACCGATATCGGTCTGCTGCAGGCCCAACTCGGTGAACAGCTTGGCAAAGCACGGCATCAGCATCTCGACGCCGTTCGTGGTGCCGTCGGTGCGGCGCACATGCGGGGCATGCGCGAACCCGACGACCGCTACTTCACTGGAAGTCATTGTGGCCCTTTACAGGTGGTGCTTGTACGAGTCGTAGTCGGCGTCGGGTTCGCCGGATGGTTTGAAGTGCGAGATGTTGTCGATGCCCAGCCCCCACTCCTCGCGGGGCTTCCACACCGCCTGGACCCGCATGCCCATCCGGACGTCGGCCGCGTCGATCTCGGTGACCAGGTGCAGGAACGGGATGTCGGCACCGTCGAGCAGCACGTAGGCGGCGACGTACGGCGGCTTGATGCGCTGACCCGGGAACGGGATGTTGATGATCGCGAAGGTGGTGACGGTGCCGCGGTCGGGCAGCTCGACGAACTCGTCGAGAACCATGCCGGTGGCCGGGTCGGCCTCCTTCGGCGGGAACAGCACCGGGCCGGGCTTGCCGTCGCGGCCGACCTTGGTGCGGCCACCGAGCAGCTTGCCCTCCTGCAGACCGCGCAGGAAGGTGCTCTCGGGAAGTGAAGCGGTGTGCTGGATTTCGATGGACGACGGCGAGACCAGCATGGTCACCGGGTCGCGGTCGTCGGCCGGCAACGGTTCTTCGGCGTCTTCACCGGGCACGAAGTACGCGATGTCCGTGATGGCGCCGACGGGCTCGTCGACCCAGTGCGCGCGGACGCGATCGCCGGACTTCAATGACCCCTCAGGCGCGTCGACGGCGTGCAACAGCGGGGTGTCCGCGCCGTCGAGCTTGATGAGCGCCCAGGCGAATGGGCGCTGCAGGGGCTGGCCTTCCAGCGGCTCGGGCTGCCAGGTCCACGACACCACGGTGCCGACACTGGAAACCGGAACCACCTCGGTCAGGGCCTCGTACGTGACAGGGTCATACTCGGCGGGCGGGACGTGTACCCGGCCGTCCGAACCGCGGGTGCCGACGATGCGTCGTCCGCGCAGCGCGGTGAAGAACTGACTCAGGACCGGACCGACTGAACGGGTGTAGTCGAATGACAGTTTCAGCGGAGCCGAAAGGGGCGGCTCATGGCCTGTCATCTGGGCTGGGCTGCTTTGGCTAACGCTCACGGCATCGAGTAGAACAGGTTCTAACAATCGTGGCAAGCACGTTCGGAAAGGCGACCCCATGAAACTCGGTTTGCAGCTCGGATACTGGGGCGCCAAGGCGCCCACCGACCACGCGACGCTCGTCGCCGCCGCGGAGGAAGCCGGTTTCGACACCGTCTTCACCGCGGAGGCCTGGGGCTCGGACGCCTACACCCCGCTGGCCTGGTGGGGCCGGGAAACCACGCGGATGCGCCTGGGCACCTCGGTGATCCAGATGTCGGCCCGCACCCCCACGGCGTGCGCCATGGCGGCCCTCACGCTCGACCACCTGTCGGGCGGTCGGCACATCCTCGGCCTCGGCGTCTCGGGGCCGCAGGTCGTCGAGGGCTGGTACGGCCAGAAGTTCCCGAAGCCGCTGGCCCGCACCCGCGAGTACATCGACATCCTGCGCAAGGTATGGGCCCGCGAGGCCCCGGTGACGAGCGACGGCCCGCACTACCCGCTGCCGCTCTCGGGTGAGGGCACGACGGGTCTGGGCAAGCCGCTCAAGCCGATCACGCATCCGCTGCGCGCGGACATCCCGGTGATGCTGGGCGCCGAAGGCCCCAAGAACGTCGCGCTGGCCGCCGAGATCGCCGACGGGTGGTTGCCGATCTTCTACTCGCCCCGGATCTCCGGCATGTACAACGAATGGCTCGACGAGGGCTTCGCGCGCGCCGGCGCTCGCCGGACCCGCGAGACGTTCGAAATCTGTGCCACCGCACAGATCATCGTCACCGACGACCGGCCGATGGTCATGGAGATGATGAAGCCGCACCTGGCGCTCTACATGGGCGGCATGGGTTCGGAGGACACCAACTTCCACGCCGAGGTGTACCGCCGCATGGGCTACTCCGAGGTCGTCGACGACGTCACCAAGCTGTTCCGCAGCGACCGCAAGGACGAGGCGGCCAAGGTCATTCCGGACGAGTTGGTCGACGACTCCGCGATCGTCGGCAACCTGGACTACGTCAAGGAACAGATCAAGGCCTGGGAAGCCTCGGGCGTGACGATGATGGTCGTCGGGGCCAAGTCGGTCGAGCAGATCAACCAGCTGGCTGAATTGGTCTAGTTTCCCTCGCGAACAGACGTAAAACTGTCGTTTTGGGCTGTCGACGTGCAGTTTTGCGTCTGCTCGCAAAGTTGGCAGTAGACACTTATTGCAAAGTGTCTATAACGTGTTCTAGATTTGTGCTGTGACAGACGCCACCGAGTCCGCACCGTCGCAGCATGTCATTGCCGGCACCGTGCTGACCATGCCCGTGCGCGTCCGTAAGGCGACGCAGCACATGGCGATGTTCTCGGTGGACGCCGATGCCGCGCAACGCATGATCGACTACAGCGGCCTGCAGGTGTGCCGGTTTCGCCCGCGCCGGGCGGTGGCCGTGCTGATGCTGATGCACTACGTCGACAGCGACCTCGGCGAGTACTACGAGTACGGCACCAACATCATGGTGAACCCGCCCGGCTCGAACGCCTCGGGCCTGCGCGCCCTGCAGTCCGCCGGCGCCTTCATCCATCACCTGCCCGTCGACCAGGCCTTCACGCTGGAGGCCGGCCGATCGATCTGGGGCTATCCGAAGGTCATGGCGGACTTCGCCGTCCGTGACGGGAAGAACTTCGGCTTCGACGTCACCATCGACGGCCGGTTCGCCGTCGGGATGGACTTCCGGCCCGGCCTGCCGGTGCCCGCGCCTTCGAAACCCCAGGCGCCCCCGACCTATTCGCACCTCGACGGTGTCAGCCGCGAGACCGTCGGCGTGATGAGACCGTCCGGCGTGCGCTATCGGCCCGGGGGCGTGACGGTGCGCCTCGGTGACCACCCGTACGCCCGGGAATTGGCGGCCCTCGGATTGCCGAAACGCGCCATGCTCTCGGGTTCCGCTGACAACGTAGACATGACCTTCGCCGACGCTCAGGAGATCAAGTGACCAGTGTTATCACCCGCCCCGACGTTGACCTGGCCGACGGCCGGTTCTATGCCGACCGGGCAGCCGCGCACGAGGCGTACCGGTGGATGCGGGCCAACGAGCCGGTGTTCCGGGACCGCACCGGACAGGCCGCGGTGACGACCTACCAGTCCGTCCTCGACGCCGAGCGCAATGCCGAGCTGTTCTCCAACGCCGGCGGCATCCGCCCCGACCAGCCGGGGATGCCGTACATGATCGACATGGACGATCCGGCACACCTGTTGCGGCGCAAGCTCGTCAACGCCGGCTTCACCCGCAAGCGCGTCATGGACAAGGTGCCGTCGATCGGGCGTCTGGTCGATGCGCTGATCGACAACGTCTGCGAGAAGGGCGAGGCCGACTTCGTCCGCGACCTGGCGGCCCCGCTGCCCATGGCCGTCATCGGCGACATGCTCGGCGTGGTGCCCGAAGAGCGCGAGATGTTGCTCGACTGGTCCGATGAGCTGGTGTCGGGGCTGTCGTCGCACCTGGACGAGACGTCGATCCAGAAGCTGATGGAAACCTTTGCGGCATACACCGCTTTCACCATGGACGTCATCAAGGACCGGCGGGCCAACCCGACCGACGACCTGTTCTCGGTGTTCATCAACTCCGAGGTCGAAGGTCAGCGGCTGAGCGATGACGAGATCGTCATGGAGACACTGCTGATCCTGATCGGCGGCGACGAGACCACGCGGCACACGCTGTCCGGCGGCACCGAGCAGCTGATGCGCAACCGCGACCAGTGGGACCGCCTCGTCGCGGATCCGTCGCTGATGCCCGGCGCGATCGAGGAGATGCTGCGCTGGACCTCGCCCATCAAGAACATGTGTCGCACGCTGACCGCGGACACCGTCTTCTACGGCACCGAGCTGAAGAAGGACGAGAAGGTCATGCTGATGTTCGAGTCGGCGAACTTCGACGGTGACCAGTTCGAGAACCCGGACGAATTCCACATCGACCGGAATCCCAACAGCCACTTGGCTTTCGGCTTCGGCACCCACTTCTGCATGGGCAACCAGCTGGCCCGGCTGGAGCTGCGCCTGATGACCGAGCGGCTGCTCCAGCGGCTGCCCGACCTGCGTCTGGCCGACGGTGCGGACATTCCGCTGCGCGCCGCCAACTTCGTCAGCGGCCCCGAGGCCATGCCGGTGGTCTTCACCCCGACTGCGCGGGTGCTCTGAACTAGCCGCTCTCGGTGCTCGTCGCGGGCACCGAGAGCGAGATGACGGTGCCGGGTGCGCCCGTGACAGTGAATTCGCCGCCGGTGGCAAGCACTTTCGTGCAGATCGACGCGAACCCGATGTGCCCGTCCTCGACGCTCTGGGAGAGCCGGTCGGGCGGGATCCCGACGCCGTCGTCGGCGATGCACAGCTCGGCACGGTTTCCCTTGTGCGCCAGCGTGAATCGCAGATTGTCGGCGTGCGCGTGCTTGATCGCGTTGGTCGAGAACTCCCGGGCCGCGCTGTAGAGCAGATGGTCGGCGTCGGTGCGCAGGCTGTCGGGCCAGTCGTCGGCGTCCAGATGAACCGTGATGCTGGTCCGTGCGCCGATGCCGTCGGCCAGCGCGGTGATCGCGGCCTTGAGGCCGGAGCGGGCCAGCACCTCGGGATGTAGTTCGCGCACCACGTCGCGCAGCAGCCGGGAAGATTCCGCGAGCGCGAAGTCGACGCGGTCCATGCCCTCGACCGACCCGTCACGGACGTCCTCCATGTCGTGCCGCGCCACCAGGACGTACTGCAGCGCACCGTCGTGCAGGCGCTCCGAGAGGGATTGACGTTCGCGCTTCTCCAGGCTGATCACCTCTTCGAGCAGACGGGTCCGCTCCTGGGCCAGCCCGGCGATGGTCCTGGTCTTGGACTGCTGCACCCACGACAGCGCGACCGAACCGGCGGCCAGGCCGAACACGATGGCGGTCCGCAGCAGGATCGAGCCCCAGGGTTCGTCGCCGTTGGCCTCCCGGTCGATCCAGTTGACGACGAAGAACGTGGCGACGGTGGGAATCGCGATCATGGCGCTGACTGCGGGATCGAGCTGAGCCGCCGCGATCAGCGGGATCAGGAACAGCCCGTGCTGCAGGACGTCGGACGTCCAGGTTTCCGGGGAGCTGAGCCCGCTGTCCACTGAAATGACTGCCACCACAGTCAGATCCGCGCACAGCATGAGCAGTGCCACCACGCGCTGGGTGCGCCGGTCGGACTGGTCGGCCGAGCGCCGTCCCCACCAACCCCATGCCGCGACCATCGCGACGTAACAGGCGAAGACGCCCCAGTGCAGCGGCAGGTTGGCGTTCGGGGGCTCCAGCAACAGGCCGAACCCGACGAACACCACCAACAGCGCCCGCAGCGCGAACTGCAGCAGCAGACCACGCACCAGCGAGGTGTCGGTGGTTGGCATCCTGGTCCCCCGGCGTTCGTGATTTGTGCACGATTTTCCGCGATGGCCGCGGAAAATCGTGCACAAATCACGCAAAAGATTCGACGATCGACTCTCGGGGGTCGCGCCAGGTGAGGTTCAGGTCGGACAAGGTCAGGCTGTCGTCGGTGGGTACGGCGGCCGTCAGCAGCAGGGCGGCTTCGTAGCTGAGCCCCTCCGCCAGCGGCAGCCAGCGCCCGGCGAAGTCCGACACCCGGCCGACGCCGCGAAACAGGCCGGGCGACAGGGGAATCCGCCGGATCGGCCGGCCGAGTGCCGACTGCAGCGCGTCGACCATCTGATCGAACGTCAGCAGGACGCCGCCGCAGACATAGCGCTTCGGGCCGCGGCCGGGCCGCATCAGCGCCGTGTGTACCCGCGCCACGTCACCGACATCGATCATCTGCATGCCGCCGCGCAGCCGCGGGGCGACGCGGTACCGCACGATCGGGTCCCAACCACGTTGTGTCACACCGACTGCCGTGTGGAACGCCGGGCCGACGACCGACGACGGGTACGTCACGACGACGGGCGCGCCCGCGGCCTGCAGCCGCCGCGCGGCGTTGTCGGCGTAGGCCTTGGTGCGGGCGTAGTCGCTGCGGCCGGGCGCCGGGGGAGTGTCGGGGCCGATGACGCCGTCGGTCGGCGGGAACAGCGAGCTGTAGGACGACACCGACACGATCGGGTCGAGCCCCAACTCGGCGGCCCGCGTCAGCAGGGCCTCGGTCGCGTAGGCGTTGATGTCCCACATCAGCTGTGTGCGGCGGCTGTCGGTGCCGACGACACCGGCGGCGTGCAGCGCGGCGTCGCAGCCGGTCAGCAGCTCGGAAACTGTTGCGGGATCACGAATGTCGCCGGTCAGGACCTCGAGCGGACCCAGCCGGCCCAGCGCGTCGAGTGCGACGTCGTCGCTGCCGCCGGGAACCACCAGCAGCCGGACCGTGTGCCCGGCCGCCAGCAGCGCGCGGACGGTGTGGGCACCGACGTAGCCGGTGCCGCCCGTCACTGCGATGTGCATCAGCGCATCTTGAACTGCGGCGCGCGCTTCTCCTTGAACGCCCGCGGGCCTTCTTTGGCGTCCTCGGACAGGAACACCGGAATGCCGTTGGCGGTGTCGGGCTTGAAGGCGTCCAGCTCGTGCATGCCCTCGGTCTCGCGGATGGTCTTCAGGATGGCCTGCACGGCCAGCGGGCCGTTGTTGTTGATCACCTCGGCGATCTCGAGCGCCTTCTCCAGCGCGGTGCCGTCGGGCACCACGTAGCCGATCAGCCCGTAGTCCAGCGCCTGCTGCGCGGTGATGTGGCGGCCGGTCAGCAGCATGTCGCACGCGATGGTGTACGGAATCTGGCGCACCAGCCGCACCGCCGAACCGCCCATCGGATACAGGCTCCACTTGGCCTCGGAGATGCCGAACTTGGCGCTCTCGCCGGCGACGCGGATGTCGGTGCCCTGCAGAATCTCGGTGCCACCGGCGATGGCCGGGCCCTCGACCGCGGCGATCAGCGGCTTGGTCAGGCGGCGGCCCTTGAGCAGACCGTCGATGCGCGACGGGTCGTAGCTGCCGTCCTTGAACGAATCTCCCGGCGGCTTCTTGGCGGCGCCCTTGAGGTCCATGCCCGCGCAGAAGTAGCCCCCGGCACCCGTCAGGATGCAGGTGCGGATCTCGGGATCACTGTCGACGCGGTCCCACGCCTCGACCATTATCGAGAGCATCTCGCCAGAAAGGGCGTTGCGGGCCTCGGGCCGGTTCAGGGTGACGATCAGCGTGTGTCCGCGCTGCTCAATGAGGGCGTCGGGGCCTTTTTCGGGTTCGCTCACGGGTACCAACTTCCGGTCTCGAGATCGTTAGACTTGTCACAAAATGTAACACGTTCTAGTTTATGTAACGTGGCTCTGAACATCGCAGATCTCGCCGAGCACGCCATCGATGCTGTGCCGGACCGCGTCGCACTCATCTGTGGCGACGAACAGCTGACCTATGCCCAGTTGGAGGAGAAGGCCAACCGCCTCGCTCACTACCTCCAGTCGCAGGGCGTGAAGAAAGACGACAAGGTTGGGCTGTACTGCCGCAACCGCATCGAGATCGTGATCGGCATGCTCGGCATCATCAAAGCCGGCGCCATCCTGGTCAACGTCAACTTCCGCTACGTCGAGGCGGAGCTGAAGTACCTGTTCGACAACTCGGACATGGTGGCGGTCATTCACGAGCGCCAGTACTCCGACCGGGTCGCCAACGTGCTGCCCGAACTGCCGCTGCTGAAGACCAAGCTGGTGGTCGAAGACGGCAGCGACCTGGACTACAAGCGCTACGGCGGCGTCGAGTTCTACTCCGCCATCGCCGACTGCTCGCCCGAGCGCGACTTCGGTCCGCGCAGCGAGGACGACATCTACCTGCTGTACACCGGCGGCACCACCGGATTCCCCAAGGGCGTCATGTGGCGCCACGAGGACATCTACCGAGTGCTGTTCGGCGGCACCGACTTCGCCACCGGCGAGCCCATCGCCGACGAATACGACCTGTCCAAGCAGGCCGCCGCCAACCCGCCGATGATCCGGCTCCCCATCCCGCCGATGATCCACGGCGCGACGCAGTCCGCCACCTGGATGGCGCTGTTCACCGGCCACACCGTGGTGCTGATGCCGGAGTTCGACGCCGACGCCGCGTGGCGAATGATCCACGAGCACAAGGTGAATCTGCTGTTCTTCACCGGTGACGCCATGGCCCGGCCGCTGCTGGACGCGCTGCTGGCGCACCAGGAGGCCGGCAACGAGTACGACCTGTCGTCACTGTTCCTGCTCGCGAGCACCGCCGCACTCTTCTCGACCAGCCTCAAGGAGAAGTTCCTCGAGCTGCTGCCGAACCGGATCATCACCGACTCGATCGGCTCGTCGGAGACCGGCTTCGGTGGCACCAGCATCGTGGCGAAGGGCCAGTCGCACACCGGCGGCCCGCGCGTCACGATCGACAAGAACACCAAGGTGCTCGACGAGGACGGCAACGAGGTGGTTCCGGGTTCGGGCGTGCGCGGCATCATCGCCAAGTGCGGCCATATCCCGGTCGGCTACTTCAAGGACGAGAAGAAGACCGCCGAAACCTTCAAGACCATCAACGGCGTTCGGTACGCGATCCCCGGTGACTTCGCCGAGGTCGAGGCCGACGGCAGCGTGACGATGCTGGGCCGCGGCTCGGTGTCGATCAACTCCGGCGGCGAGAAGATCTACCCCGAAGAGGTGGAGGCCGCACTCAAGGGGCACCCGGATGTGTTCGACGCCCTGGTCGTCGGCGTTCCGGACCCGCGCTTCGGTCAGCACGTCGCAGCCGTCGTGCAGCCGCGCGAGGGCACGAAGCCGGCGCTGGCCGACCTGGACGCGTTCGTCCGCAGCGAGATCGCCGGCTACAAGGTGCCGCGCAGCCTGTGGCTGGTCGACGAGGTCAAGCGGTCTCCGGCAGGCAAGCCCGACTACCGTTGGGCCAAGGAGCAGACCGAGGCGCGTCCCGCCGATGAGGTGCACGCGAAACACGCAGGCGCACAAGCCTAGTCAGGAACGAGAAATGAAAACCGAACTCTGCGAACGCTTCGGGATCGAATACCCGATCTTCGTCTTCACACCGTCCGAGAAGGTGGCTGCAGCCGTGACCCGCGCCGGCGGCATGGGTGTGCTGGGTTGCGTCCGGTTCAACGACGCCGACGACCTCGAGAACGTCCTGCAGTGGATGGACGCCAACACCGACGGCAAGCCGTACGGCGTCGACATCGTGATGCCGGCGAAGGTCCCCACCGAGGGCACCAGCGTCGACATCAACAAGCTGATCCCGCAGGGGCACAAGGACTTCGTCGCCAAGACCCTCGCCGATCTCGGCGTGCCGCCGCTGCCGGCGGACGAGGAGAAGAACGAAGGTGTGCTCGGCTGGCTGCACTCGGTGGCGCGCAGCCACGTCGAGGTGGCGCTCAAGCACCCGATCAAGCTGATCGCCAACGCGCTCGGCTCGCCGCCCAAGGACGTCATCGACCAGGCGCACGCCGCGGGCGTCCCGGTGGCCGCACTGGCCGGCTCGGCCAAGCACGCGGCGCGGCACGTGGAGAACGGCGTCGACATCGTCGTCGCCCAGGGGCACGAGGCCGGTGGCCACACCGGTGAGATCGGCTCCATGGTGCTGTGGCCGGAAATCGTTGACGCCCTTGGTGGTTCGGCTCCAGTGCTGGCCGCCGGCGGCATCGGCACGGGACGACAACTGGCCGCCGCACTGGCGCTGGGCGCGCAGGGCGTCTGGATGGGCTCGGCGTTCCTGACGTCGGCCGAATACGACCTCGGGGTTCGTCTGGAGTCGGGCGTTTCCGTTGTGCAGCAGGCGATGCTGAACGCGACCTCGGCCGACACCGTCCGCCGCAAGATCTACACCGGCAAGCCGGCCCGGCTGCTCAAGAGCCGCTGGACCGACGCCTGGGACGCCGAAGGTGCGCCCGACCCGCTGCCGATGCCGTTGCAGAACATCCTGGTCAGTGAGGCACACCAGCGGATGAACGAGTCGGGTGACCCGACCGCGGTCGCGATGCCCGTCGGTCAGATCGTCGGCCGGATGAACGAGATCCGTCCGGTCGAGGTCATCATCGCCGAACTCGTCGCCGAGTTCGAGGCCGCCACCAAGCGACTGGACGCCATCCGCGAGGACTGAGTCTCGCCGCGGGCGGGCTACGGCGTGATCTTCACCTGCTTGGCCACCACATCGGTGGCCGCCTGAATGATGGGCGTCTGGTCCGCCGCGCCGTCTGAATTCAGTTGCAGGACATAGGTGGCCCCGTCAGACGGGAAGATCACCGTCTGCTGCGCGACGAACTTCTTCTTGCCGTCGGACACCCAGGTGCCGGCGATCCGGTAGGCGGGGTAGTCGCGCACCTTGGTCTCGGTTCCGGGGCCGGACGGCGTGAAGCCCGGCAGGTTCTGAATCTCGCCGGGCGCGGTGGCCATCAGCGCCTTGGCGTCGACGTCACCGGTCAGCTTCGACAGCAGCGCGACGACGCTCGGCGCGTAGTTCGCCGCGTCGACGGGTCCGTTGTAGATGATCGAGTCGTACGCCCACGACGGATTGTCGTCGCCGGTGGCCCGCCAACCGTCCGGCTTCGGCAGGTCGACCTTCGGCTCTCCCGGATCGGTGCGGTGCACCTGCTGTTCGGTGATCTTGTGCTCTTTGATGTAGCTGGCGATCGTCGGGTTGGGCCCGTCGGCGGCCTTGTTGCCGGCGTCCGCCGCGGTCGGCGCAGCGCTTGTCGCGGTGTCGGACGCTGCGCTCGCATCTTTGCCGGAGTCGCAACCGGCCAGCACCACAGACAGTGCGGTCGCTGCCGCGACGAGGCCGGTGATCGCGGACGTTCTCATACGGCCGAGACTAATCGACAATGCCCGGGCTGATCCTGTGAGCCGCACCCGCGCCGCCGCGAAATCGGCTCTAGCGTGGGTGTTAGCTGTGGCATTACTGTGTGGCCGTGGCAAACATGCAGAAACCGCCGCCCGCCTGGCTCATGGACGGCATCGGCCGGGTCCGTGACGGCTTGAGCCAGTTGCGTCAGGTCGTGGTACCGGCCAACCTCACCGTGTTCGAGATGGTGCAGGGCGGCTGGCTGACCCAGGCGATGTACGCGGCATCGAAGCTCGGCATCTTCGATGCGCTGGCCACTGCCCCGGCAACTGCCGAGGACATCGCGGCCCGGGTCGGCTCCCATCCTGGTGCCACCTTCCGCTTGATGCGGGCCTTGGCGAGCAATTCACTGCTCAAGCAGGAGCGCGACGGGCGGTTCGCACTGACCCGGTTGGGCGAAGCCCTGCGGTCCGATGCGCCGGGATCGATGGCGCCCATGCTGCAGTTCGCCGGCCATCCGAAGCACTGGGAGCACTGGGGACAACTGCTGTATTCGGTGCAGACCGGGAAAACCTCGCTGGAGATGCTGCGGGGCATGCCGGCCTTCGAATACCTCGAGACCGATCCCGAACTGGCCGCGGTCTTCAACAACGCCATGACCGGACTCTCGGACATGGTGGTCGACACTCTTTTGCCCGCTTACGATTTCAGCAAATTCAGCACCATCGTCGACGTCGGTGGCGGCCACGGCAGGCTGCTGGCCGCGGTGCTGCAGCAGGCGACCGCGGCGCGGGGCGTGCTGTTCGACCTGCCATCGGTGGTCGCCGGTGCGGGTCCGGTGCTGGAGGCGTCCGGCGTGTCCGACCGGATCACCGTCACGGGTGGCTCGTTCTTCGAGTCGGTTCCCGAAGGTGCGGATGCGTATCTGCTGAAGACGATCATCCACGACTGGGACGAAGACAGCGCCGTGGCGATCCTGCGGAACATCCGGAAGGCGATGGCCCCGCACGGCACCGTGGCACTCATCGAGATGGTGCTGCCGGAAGGCACGCCATACCACCCCGGGATGCTCCTGGACCTGGAGATGCTGGTGGCCGCGGGCGGCCAGGAACGGACCGCCGCGGAGTACGCGGAACTGTTGGCGCGCGCGGGTCTTCGGCAGAGCCGGGTGGTACCGACGGCCGGACCGTTGTCCCTCGTCGAGGCCGTCCCGGTCCACGACTAGCGGGCGATCGCGAAAACCGGATCGGCGCAGTCGGTGCCCTCGGCCGACAGCTGGCGCTTGATGACCTTGAAGGTCTCGGTGCGGGGCAGGTTCGTGGCGACGCGGACGAACCGGGGCCACTGCTTGGGG
This sequence comes from Mycobacterium sp. SMC-18, assembly GCF_045310895.1. Lineage (NCBI taxonomy): Bacteria > Bacillati > Actinomycetota > Actinomycetes > Mycobacteriales > Mycobacteriaceae > Mycobacterium > Mycobacterium sp. SMC-18. The sequence continues at coordinate 44,530 of NZ_JBJIAL010000005.1, read as the reverse complement.
CCCAGATCCTCTTGCGCGGCAAGGAAAGCGCTGAAGTCGTCGGCGGAGAATGTCGCGTCGTCGAGCAGGACGAGTGCCGACATCACCTGATCGCCGACGGCGGGGTCGGGGATCGGGTAGACGGCCGCTTCGACGACGTCGGGGTGCCGCAGCAGCACCTGCTCGATGGGCGCGGTGCCGAGGTTCTCCCCGTCCACCCGCATCCAATCACCAAGGCGCCCAGCGAAATAGATGAATCCCGCTTCGTCCCGGTAGGCCAGGTCACCGGTGTGGTAGATACCGCCTGCCATGCGCTCGGCCTCGGCGGCCTCGTTGTTGTAGTAGCCGCGGAACCAGCCGCGGCCCGTCGGGTTCACCAGTTCGCCGACGACGCCGGGCGGGCACGGCAGGCCGGTCTCCACGTCGACGATGGACACCTCGTCGGTCAGCGGACCGAGCGCACCGGGCGGGGTGTCCGGCGTCCGGGCGATCGCGACGCCGCCCTCGGTGGAGCCGAAACCGTCGACGACGACGACGCCGAAACGCTGTGTGAACCGGTTCAGGTCACGTGGGGCACCCTCGTTGCCGTACATGAACTTCAGGGGATTGTCGGTGTCGTCCGGCCGGGCCGGGGTGGCCAGGATGTATGACAGGGGCTTGCCGACGTAGTTGGCGTAGGTGGCGCCGTAGCGGCGCACGTCCCGGAGGAATCCGGACGCGGAGAACTTGCGGCGCAACGCGATCGAGCCCTGCGCCGCCAGCGCCACGGCCCAGCCGGCCATCACGGCGTTGGAGTGGAACAGCGGCATCGACAGGTAGAAGGTGTCGTCGCGGCCGAGGCCGAAACGGCCGGCCAGCATCTGCCCCGGAAACGCCACCTTGTCGTGTGTGACCCGCACGGCCTTCGGATCACCGCTGGTGCCCGAGGTGAAGATCAGCATGAACAGATCGTCGGGATCGACGTCGGCGAACTCCACCGGCGTACCCGCAAATCCGGCGAGTTCGGTTGCCCACGAAGCGGATTCGACGTCGATGACGTCGATGCCCACGGCGTCGAGACCGGCCGGTACCAGGTCCGGGTTGTCGGCGAGTACCAACTGGCAGTCGGAGCGTTCGGCGTCGCCGACCAGCGCCGCCCCGCGCCGGGTCGGGTTGAGACCGACCGGGACCAGCCCCGCCAGCGCGGCGGCCACCAGCAGCGACGAGAAGAACGTCGTGTTGCTCAGCAGCACTCCGATGTGCGGCGGTTTGGCCGGGTCGAGTCGTGCCTTCAACGCCGCGGCCAACTGTGCGCCCGCCGCGATGTGGTCGGCCCAGCTGATGAGATCAGCCGAGCCGACCGGAGCATCGCCGGCGGAGCAGTCGTACAACCCGCGGTCGGTGACGCCGACCAGCGGGCGCAGCAGGTCGCTGACAGTCGGACGGGTGGACATCGACTAGACGGGCGTCTCGGCCAGTTCGCGCCCGATCTGCAGCAGCTGCCCGGTGGCACTGCCGACCGCGAACTCGGTCTGCTTGGCCGCCAGGAAGTACCGGTGCACCGGGTGATCCATGTCGATACCGACACCGCCGTGCACGTGTACCGCGGTGTGCGCCACCCGGTGTCCGGCTTCGGCGGCCCAGAACGCCGCGGTGTTGACGTCGATCTCGGCCGGCAGACCCTCGGCCACGCGCCACGAGGCCTGCGTCAGCGTCAGGCGCAGCGCCTTGACGTCGATGTAGCCGTCGGCCAGCCGCGACGACACGGCCTGGAAGCTGCCGATCGGGCGGTCGAACTGCTCGCGCTCACGGGCGTACAGCGCGGTGAGTTCCAGCGCGCGTTCCACCACGCCGAGCTGGAATGCGCTGCGGCCCAGGGCGCTCCGCAGCTGCAGCCAGGCCAGCACCTCCGCGCCGCCGACGACACGGTCGGCGGCGACGGTCACGCCCTGCAGATCCAGGTGGGCGACGCTGCCGTGCCCGGTGGTGTCCAGCGAGGTGACGGTGACACCCGCATCGGCCGCGGCGACGAGGAAAACCTTGACGCCGGAATCGCTTTCGGCCGGGACCAGGAAGGCGTCGGCGACCGGACCGTACGCGACCTGCGTACGCGTGCCGGTCAGTTTGTATCCGGTCTCATCGGATCCGGTGGCCTGCGCGGGGCCCTGGCCCATCTCACCGTCGAGCGCGGGCACGACGATCTTGGTGCCGGCGACTGCCGGGGCGGCCCAGTCGGATTGCAGCGCGGCCGAACCGAATTCGGCGATGGCGCCGGCGGCCAGGATGGTCGACTCGAGGTACGGCACCGCCGCGAGCTGACGGCCCAGTGCCACGAGCACGGCGGACTGCTCCAGCGGACCGAACCCGCCGCCGCCCACCGACTCCGGTGCGGTGGTGGACAGGATGTCGGAGTCGATCAGCTTGGCCCACAGCTCACGGTCGAACCGCTCGTCGAGCTTGTCCAGTTCCTTCTGGCGCTCCGGGGTCACCACCGATTCGGTGATCGACCGGACCAGGCCGCCGAGGTCCTCGGATGCTTCGGTTGTCTTGAAGTCCATTTCTCGCCGCTCTCTCTTAGCGATTCACTCGGGGCAGGCCGAGCGCGACCATGCCGATGATGTCGCGCTGAATCTCGTTGGTGCCGCCGCCGAAGGTCAGGATCAGGCACGACCGGTGCCAGCGTTCGATCCGGCCGCGCAGCAGCGCGCCGGGGGTGTCGCGGCGCAGCGTCGCGGAGGTGCCGAGCACCTCCATGAGCAACCGGTAGGCCTCGGTGGCCAGCTCGGTGCCGTACACCTTGGCCGCCGACGCGTCGGCGGGGGAGGGCGCGGCGTCGGTGGCCGAGGCCAGCTCCCAGTTGATCAGCTTCAGCACTTCGGCCTTGGCGTGGACGCGGGCCAGGTTCAGCTGCACCCACTCCGAGTCGATCAGGCGCTTGCCGTGGTGGTCCTTGGTGTTCTGGGCCCATTCCCGGACGCCGTCCAGCGCAACGAAGATCGGCTGTGCCGACACCAGGGCCACGCGCTCGTGGTTGAGCTGGTTCGTGACCAGCTTCCAGCCGCCGTGCTCCTCGCCGACCAGGTTGGAGGTCGGGACGCGGACGTCCTGGTAGTAGGTGGCACTGGTGTCCACGCCGGACATGGTGTGCACCGGCGTCCAGGAGAAGCCCTCGGCGGTGGTCGGCACGATCAGCATCGAGATGCCGCGGTGCTTCTTGGCCTCGGGGTTGGTGCGGGCCGCCAGCCAGACGTAGTCGGCGTAGGCGATCAGCGACGTCCACATCTTCTGGCCGTTGATGACGTAGTCATCGCCGTCGCGGACGGCGGTCGTGCGCAGCGACGCCAGATCGGTGCCGGCGCCGGGCTCGGAGTAGCCGATGGAGAAGTGCAGCTGGCCCGCGGCGATCTTGGGCAGGAAGAACTTCTTCTGCTCCTCGGTGCCGAAGTGCATGATGGTCGGCGCCACCGAGTTGATGGTCAGGAACGGCACCGGGACGTTGGCGATGGCGGCCTCGTCGTTGAAGATCAGGCCGTCCATCGGGGGGCGGGCCTGGCCGCCGTACTCCTTCGGCCAGCTCAGCGTCAGCCAGCCGTCCTTGCCCATCTGCTCGACGGTCTCGCGGTAGACGTTGCCGCGTCCCATCTCGCCGTCGTTGGACGCCAGCGCCTCGGCGCGCTCCGGGGTCATGAGCTTGGTGAAGTACGAGCGCAGTTCGCGCCGCAGCTCCTCCTGCTCGGGCGTGTAGCCGATCCGCATCGAACTCATCCTTTATCAGTTGAATTGGGCTAGGTCTTCGGTCCGTTTGTCACGTTGCTGGGGCCGCTTTCGGCGACCCATGCCTACTCAAACTTGTAACACGTTCTAGTCTTGCGGTCCAGAGCGTGCCACACTGGCATCGCCATGGCGGGGTCGTTATGTTGGCCTCACCGTCGAAATCCGGGCTCTCAGGAGGGTGTCATGCGGGTTGAAGTTGATCACGATCGCTGTGAAGGAAACGCGGTTTGCGTGGGAATTGCGCCGGACCTTTTCGATCTGGACGACAACGACTATGCGGTAGTCAAGGCTGATCCGGTGCCTGCCGACCAGGAAGCACTGGCCGAGCAGTCCATCGCGGAATGCCCGCGTGCCGCCCTTCTCCGCAAAGACTAGAGGTATTCATAAAATGACGCCGCGCACGCGAGGAGCAAGATGACGGAAGCAATCGACTCGACAGATCTTTCCGGCAAGGTGGCCGTGGTCACCGGTGCCGCCGCGGGCCTGGGCCGCGCCGAGGCCATCGGCCTGGCGCAGGCCGGCGCCACCGTCGTGGTGAACGACATGGCCGGCGCGCTGGACAAGTCGGACGTGCTCGCCGAGATCGAGGCTGCCGGCTCCAAGGGCATCGCGGTGGCGGGGGATATCAGCGCCCGCAGCACCGCCGACGAACTCGTCGAGACCGCCGACAAGCTCGGTGGGCTGAGCATCGTGGTCAACAACGCGGGCATCACCCGCGACAAGATGCTGTTCAACATGACCGACGAGGACTGGGACGCGGTCATCGCGGTCCACCTGCGCGGCCACTTCCTGCTGACCCGCAACGCCGCGACCTACTGGCGCGCCAAGGCCAAGGAGTCGGCCGATGGCAAGGTGTACGGCCGGATTGTCAACACCTCGTCCGAGGCCGGCCTGGCCGGTCCGGTGGGGCAGGCGAACTACGGCGCCGCCAAGGCCGGCATCACGGCCCTGACCCTGACCGCGGCCCGCGGTCTGGAGCGCTACGGCGTCCGCGCCAACGCGATTGCGCCGCGGGCGCGTACCGCGATGACGGCCGATGTGTTCGGTGCGGCTCCTGGTGAAGGAGAGGTCGACCCGCTGTCGCCGGAACACGTTGTGAAATTGGTGCGTTTCCTTTCCTCGCCCGCGTCGGAAAACGTGAATGGCCAGCTCTTCATCGTTTATGGTCCGACTGTGACCCTGGTAGCAGCCCCGACCGTGGAGAGCCACTTCACGGCGTCGTCCGCTGAGTGGGACATGACACAACTGAGTGCCACGTTGCGCGGATATTTTGCTGACCGCGATCCGGAGCGGAATTTCTCGGCGACTGCCCTGATGGAGTCGAGGGACTGAACGTCCCGGATCGAGTGCTGACGCGGCGTAGAAAGCGCCGCGTAGGCACTAGAACTTGTTACAGTGACGGCAACGTCAAAATATATCCTGAGCTGCGATTATATGTCGTTTCTCAGTGATTTTGCTGTTCTTTTGCCAGTGCGAACATGTTCTAGCTACTAGGAGCCGGCTCACAAGAGCCATGCATTGCAACGTGGTGATCAGGCCGCTGTGGAAGAGGGAAACCCCACTCTTCGCCGTGACTGCTCAGCCCGGACCGAGAATGGAGTCGAAGGTTGATCGAACAGCTTGCGGCTCCGGCCCGGGCCGTCGGCGGGTTCTTCGAAATGGCCCTCGACACATTCACGAAGATGTGGCGTCGCCCTTTTCAATTCCGGGAGTTCTTCGAACAGACCTGGATGATCGCCCGCGTATCGCTCGTGCCGACCCTGCTCGTCGCCATTCCGTTCACCGTGCTGGTCGCCTTCACGCTGAACATCCTGCTGCGTGAGATCGGCGCCGCCGATCTCTCCGGCGCCGGCACCGCGTTCGGAACGGTCACCCAGCTGGGCCCCGTCGTCACGGTGCTGGTGGTCGCCGGCGCCGGCGCCACCGCAATCTGCGCCGACCTGGGTGCCCGCACCATCCGCGAAGAGATCGACGCGATGCGCGTGCTCGGCATCGACCCGATCCAGCGGCTGGTCGTGCCCCGCGTTCTCGCGTCGACCTTTGTCGCGGTGCTGCTGAACAACCTGGTGTGCGCCATCGGCATCTCGGGCGGCTACGTCTTCTCCGTCTTCCTGCAGGGCGTCAACCCGGGTTCGTTCATCAACGGCCTGACGGTGCTGACCGGCCTGGGCGAGCTGATGCTCGCCGAGATCAAGGCCGTGCTGTTCGGCCTGCTGGCCGGCATGGTCGGCTGCTACCGCGGCCTCACCGTCAAGGGCGGCCCCAAGGGCGTCGGCATCGCGGTGAACGAGACCGTGGTCTACGCCTTCATCTGCTTGTTCGTCATCAACGTGATCATGACCGCCATCGGCGTCCGAGTACTGGTGAGGTGATCCGGCCATGAGCTACGACGCGACACTCCGATTCAAACGCATGTTCCGGGCACTGCCCGGCATCGTCGACGGCCTCGGCGAGCAGGCCCTGTTCTACGGGGAGTCCTTCCGGTACATCCCCAACGCCCTGACCCGCTACCGTCGCGAGACCATCCGGCTCATCGCCGAGATGACGATGGGAACCGGTGCGCTGGTGATGATCGGCGGCACCGTCGGTGTCGCCGCGTTCATGACGCTGGCCTCCGGCGGCGTCATCGCCGTCCAGGGCTACTCCTCGCTGGGCAACATCGGTATCGAGGCGCTGACCGGCTTCCTGTCGGCCTTCCTCAACGTGCGCATCGTCGCGCCGATCATCGCCGGCATCGCGCTGGCCGCGACCATCGGCGCCGGCTGTACGGCGCAGTTGGGCGCCATGCGCGTGGCCGAGGAGATCGACGCCGTCGAATCGATGGCCGTGCACTCGGTGTCCTACCTGGTGTCCACGCGCATCATCGCGGGCCTGATCGCCGTCATCCCGCTGTACGCGCTGGCCGTCCTGGCGTCATTCTTCGCGGCGCGGGCCACCACGGTGTACATCAACGGCCAGTCGGCTGGTCTGTACGACCACTACTTCAGCACCTTCATGGTGCCCACCGACCTGCTGTGGTCATTCCTGCAGGCCATCGTCATGTCCGTCGCGGTCATGCTGGTGCACACCTACTACGGCTACAACGCCAGCGGTGGACCCGTGGGCGTGGGCATCGCCGTCGGTCAGGCCGTGCGGACCTCGCTGATCGTGGTCGTCACCATCGTCCTGCTCATCTCCCTGGCCGTGTACGGCGCGTCCGGCAACTTCAACCTCTCCGGATAGGGGGTGCACGACGATGTCTTCCGGCGGTCCTAAACGCAGCCATGTGAGGCTCGCGGCAGCGGTGCTGATCAGCATCATGCTGGCCGCCGTGGTGTTCACCTATTTGTCGTACACCGCGGCCTTCACCCCCACCGACACCGTCTCGGTCATGGCGCCCCGCGCCGGTCTGGTCATGGACCCTGATGCCAAGGTCAAGTACCGCGGCATCCAGGTCGGCAAGGTCGAGCAGATCGACTACGCCGGTGACCAGGCGAAGCTGAAGCTGGCGGTCCTGAGCGACCAGATGCGCTACATCCCGTCCAACGCCCGCGTCCGGCTCGGCAGCACGACGGTGTTCGGCGCCAAGTCGGTCGAGTTCCTGCCGCCGGAGCATCCGTCGAAGGAGTCACTGCGTCCCGGTGCCCAGGTGCAGGCCAAGGACGTCCAGCTGGAGATGAACACCGTCTTCCAGACGCTGACCGACCTGCTCGACAAGATCGATCCGGTCAGCCTGAACGCCACCGTCACCGCGCTCGGTGAAGGCCTGCGCGGCCACGGTGACGACGCCGGCGCCGCGGTGGCCGGGTTGAGCAAGTACCTGGAGTACTTCAACCCCAAGCTGCCCACGCTGCAGCAGGATTTGAAGGACACCTCGACGGTCGCCGGCATCTATGGCGACGCCGCGCCCGACCTGGCGAAGGTCCTGGACAACGCGCCGACCGTCAGCAAGACGCTGGTCGACGAGAAGGACGACCTGAACGCCGCGCTGCTCGCGTCCACCGGGTTCGCCAACAACGCGTACGCGACCATCTCACCGGCCGCCGACGACTACATCGCCGCAATCCAGCGGTTGCGGGCCCCGCTGAAGGTTCTGGGTGACTACTCACCGGAATTCCCATGCCTCATCCAGGGCTTGTCGAAGGCCGTCGACCGCTTCGGCCCGGTGTTCGGTGGCGTCAAGCCGGGCTTGTTCGTCTCCTCGAACTTCTTCCCGGGTGCGCCCAACTACACCTACCCCGAGAGCCTCCCGATGGTGAACGCCTCGGGTGGTCCGAACTGCCGTGGCCTTCCGGACGTGCCGTCCAAGCAGTACGGCGGCTCGTGGTATCACACGCCCTTCTTGGTGACCGACAACGCCTACATCCCGTACCAGCCGAACACCGAGCTGCAGTTCGACGCGCCCTCGACGCTGCAGTTCCTGTTCAACGGTGCCTACGCAGAGAAGGACCGCTACTGATGTCCGCGAGTGAGTGGGGCCGCCCATGAGACACAAGCGCGCAATGATCAACGTCACGGTGTTCACCGTCGTGATGTTGCTGGTCGCCGCCGGTCTGGTGGTGGTGTTCGGCCAGTTCCGCTTCGCCTCGTCGAACACCTATCACGCCAACTTCACCGACGCGTCCCGGCTCAAGGCCGGCGAGGACGTCCGCATCGCCGGTGTCCAGGTCGGCTCGGTGAAGAGCGTGAAACTCAAGAGCGACAACACCGTCGACGTCAAGTTCACGCTGAACGATCGCTACCAGCTGTACACCTCGAGCCGCGCCGTCATCCGCTACCAGAACCTGGTCGGTGACCGCTACATGGAGATCACCTCCGGCCCCGGCGAGCTGCGCAAGCTGCCCGCCGGCGGCACCGTTGCCCTCGCCAACACCCAGCCGGCGCTCGACCTCGACGCACTGCTCGGCGGTCTGCGCCCGGTCGTGAAGGGTCTGGACGGCAAGAAGGTCAACGAGATCACCGCCGCCATGATCGAGGCCCTGCAGGGGGAGGGCGGTGCGCTGAGCGACCTGCTGTCCAACACCGGTTCGTTCAGCCAGACGCTGGCCGAGCGCGACCAGCTGATCGGCGACACGATCACCAACCTCAACACGGTGCTCGGCACGGTCGACGCCAAGGGTGCTCAGTTCAACACCAGCATCGACCAGCTGCAGCAGCTCATCACCGGCCTGGCCAAGGGGCGCGACCCGATCGCCGGTGCCATCGGCCCGCTGGCCTCGGCCGAGAACGACCTGACCGAGATGCTGCAGAAGTCGCGGCGCCCGGTGCAGGGCGTCATCGAGAACGCCCGGCCGTTCGCGCAGCGTATGTACGAGCGCCGGGCGGAGGTGAACCCGGTCATCGAGAACCTCGCGGAGGACTACCTGCGACTCAACGCCCTCGGTGCCTACGGCGCGTTCTTCAACATCTACTACTGCTCGGTGAAGATCAAGATGAGTGGCCCCGCGGGTAGCGATCTGATCGTTCCGTTCGGTGGTCCCGCGGATCCGTCGAAGGGCAGGTGCTCCGAAAGTGGCTAAGCCAGAAAAGGATCCGGTTCGCACCGGCATTCTCGGTGTGTTCATCGTGGTGTGCCTGGTGCTGATCTCGTTTGGCTACACCGGCCTGCCGTTCTGGCCGCAGGGCAAGAACTACTCCGCGTACTTCGGCGACGCCGGTGGCATCACCCCGGGCAGTGACGTGCGCGTCGCGGGTATCAAGGTCGGCAAGGTCGGGGACGTGGAGCTCGCCGGGACCTCGGCGAAAGTGAACTTCACCGTCGACCGTCAGATCGTGGTCGGCGACCAGTCGCTGGCATCGATCAAGACCGACACGGTGCTGGGGCAGAAGTCTCTCTGGGTCACCCCGAAGGGCACGAAGGAAGCCACAGTTATCCCGTTGGGCCGCACCACGACTCCGTACACCATCAGCACCGCGCTGCAGGACCTGGGCCAGAACACCAGTGAGCTGGACAAGCCGCAGCTGCAGCAGGCGCTCCAGGTGCTGACCGACACGCTGCACGACGCGACGCCGCAGCTGCGTGGCGCGCTCGACGGGGTAGCTGCCCTGTCGCGCAGCCTGAACACGCGCGACCAGGCGCTCGAACAGCTACTCGGGCACGCCAATAAGGTGTCCGACACCCTGGCGCAGCGCGCCGACCAGGTGAACAAGCTGGTCATCGACGGCAATCAGCTGTTCGCCGCGCTGGGCGAGCGGCGTCAGTCGCTGGGCACGCTGATATCCGGTATTCGCGTTGTCTCGCAACAGCTTTCGGGATTTGTGGCGGACAACAAGCGCGAGTTCGGTCCGGCCCTCAAGCAGCTGAACCTGGTGCTGGACGAATTGCTGAAGCGCAAGGAACACATCAGCGAGGCGCTCAAGCGGCTGCCGGGTTACGCCACCACACTCGGCGAGGTGGTCGCTAACGGTCCGGGCTTCAACATCAACCTGTACGGCCTGCCGCCCTCGACGATGTCGGAAGTCGCACTCGACGCGTACTTTCAGCCGGGCAAGCTGCCGGCCAGCCTCGGCGACATGCTGAAGGGCTACATCTCTGAACGGATCGTCGTGAGGCCGAAGTCGCCATGATGAAGAACATGAACTCGCGGGGCGCGATCCTTGCGGTCGTAGCCGTGGTGGTCGCGCTGGTGGCTGCCGGCGCCTATCTGCTGTGGCCGTCACATGGCGGTCACAAGGTGGTCGCTCACTTCACCAACGCCGTGGGCCTGTACGCCGGCGACGAGGTGCGAGTGCTGGGGGTTCCGGTCGGCACCATCGATTCGGTTGAGCCGCAGGCTAATTCGGTCAAGGTCAGCATGACCGTCAAGGACGGCGTGAAGATCCCGGCCGACGCGCGGGCGATCATCATCTCGCCGAACCTGGTGGCGGCGCGGTTCGTGCAGTTCACCCCCGTCTACAACGGCGGAGCGGCGCTGGCCAACGGCGCCGAGGTGCCGCTGGCCCGGACCGGTGTCCCGGTCGAGTGGGACGACGTCAAGAAGCAATTGACCCAGCTCAGCGCTCAGCTCGGCCCGCAGGACGGTGCCCCGCAGGGTCCGCTCGGTGCGTTCATCAACCAGGCCGCCGACACCCTCGATGGCAAGGGCGATTCGTTCCGCAACGCCTTGCGTGAACTGTCGCAAACCGCTGGGCGCCTTGGTGATTCGCGTGGCGACCTGTTCGGCACCATCAAGAACCTGCAGATTCTGGTCAACGCGCTGTCCGGCAGCAACGAGCAGATCGTGCAGTTCACCGACCACGTCGCGTCCGTCTCGCAGGTGCTGGCGGAGAGCTCGGCCGGTCTGGACCAGACCCTTGGCGCCCTGAACCAGGCGCTGGGTGACGTCAAGGGCCTGCTGAAGGACAACAACGCGGCGCTGATCGACCAGGTCGGCAAGCTGGCCGAATTCACCCAGGTGCTGACCGACAACAGCGACAATATCGAGCAGGTTCTGCATATCACGCCGAACGGTCTGGCCAACTTCTACAACATCTACAACCCGGCGCAGGGCTCGCTGGACGGTCTGCTGTCGCTGCCAAACTTCGCGAACCCGGTGCAATTCCTGTGCGGCGGCAACTTCGACATCGGTGCCTCTCCGGACAACTACAAGCGGGCGGAAATCTGCCGTCAGCGCATGGGTCCGGTGCTGCGCCGGATCGCGATGAACTACCCGCCCGTGCTGTTCCATCCGATCAACAGCATCACGGCATATAAGGGCCAGGTCATCTACGACACCCCGCAGACTGAAGCCAAGGCGCAGACTCCGGTGCCGTACCTGCAGTGGAACGCCGCCCCTGGCGTCGTCCCGCCGAAGGTCCAGCCGGACGGGACGCTCAGCGACCTAATCCTGCCGCCGCCGGCCATTCCGGGTCAGATTTCGCCGGCCACGCCGCCGGTGGGACCGGGCTCGACGCCGCTGAACGGTTCTGGTCCGCTGCCCGGCCCCGCCCCGGCGCCCGCAGCCCCGGTGGGCGCACCGCTGCCCGCTGAAGCCGGAGGCAACTGATGAAGACGGTTGGAAAAGTCCTGGCACTCGGATCGAGTGCCGTGGTGCTCGCCGGTTGCCAGTTCGGTGGCCTGAACTCGCTGGACATGCCGGGTACCCAGGGCCACGGCGCCGGTTCCTACACCGTCACGGTGCAGCTGCCGGACGTCGCGACGTTGCCGCAGAACTCGCCGGTGATGGTCAACGACGTCACCGTCGGCAGCGTGTCGGGCCTGGACGCGGTCCAGCGTGCGGACGGCACGTTCTATGCCGCGGCGAAGCTGTCGATCAACGGCGATGTGAAGCTGCCGGCGAACGCGCGGGCGAAGGTCGCCCAGACCTCGCTGCTCGGCTCGCAGCACGTGCAGCTGTCGGAACCTGTCGGGGAAGCGCCGCAGGGCCGGCTCAAGCAGGGCTCGGAGATTCCGCTGGCGCACACCGGCCGGTATCCGACCACCGAAGAGGTGCTGTCGTCGCTGGGCCTGGTGGTGAACAAGGGCAATCTCGGTGCGCTGCAGGACATCACCGATGAGGCCTATGCCGCGGTCGCCGGCCGGGCGGGGCAGTTCGTCGACTTCATCCCGCGGTTGGCCGAGCTCACCCAGTCCCTGGACAAGCAGACCACCGACATCATCGGGGCCATGGACGGGCTGAACCGCTTCGCCTCGATCCTGACCAAGAGCAAGGACAGCCTGGGCCGCACGCTCGACACCCTGCCGGGGGCGATCAAGGTCCTCAATGACAACCGCAAGAACATCGTGGATGCGTTCACCGCGCTGCGGAAGCTCGCGGTGGTCGGTGCCAAGGTCATGGCCGCAACCAAGGATGACTTCGCGGCCGACTTCAAGGACCTCTTTCCTGTCATCAAAGCGCTCAACGACAACGCCGACGACTTCATCCACGACCAGGATCTGATGGCGACGTTCCCGTTCTCCAACAAGTACTTCAAGAACGCGGTGCGCGGTGACTACCTGAACGTGTACGTGACGTTCGACCTGACGCTGCGCCGCCTCGGTGAGACCTTCTTTGCGACCTCGGGGGGTCTCGACCCGAACATGAGGCGCCTGGACGAAGTGGTCAACCCGCCGGACTTCCTGTTGGGCGCACTGGCGAACCTGTCCGGACAGGCCGCCGATCCGTTCAAGATTCCGCCCGGCACAGCGACGCAACATGGAGGGGTGAAGCCGTAATGTTGTTGCCCCGTCTTGCGCGTTTCCAGCTGGCGATCTTCGGTGTCGTCACCGTCATCTGCCTCGCGCTGATCACGACGTCCTACCTGCACCTGCCGGCGGCGGTCGGCCTGGGAGTCTACAACGTGGACGCCAAGTTCGTCGTCGGCGGCGGCATCTACCAGAACGCCAACGTCACCTACCGCGGCGTGACGATCGGCCGGGTGATGAACGTCGGTCTGAACGACAACGGCGTAACGGCCCAGATGCGGCTGAACACCGACAGCCCGGTGCCGGACAACGTCACCGCCACGGTCAAGAGCGTCTCCGCGATCGGTGAGCAGTACATCGATCTGGTGCCGCCGCCGGCCGACCCCTCGAAGAACATGCTGAAGAACGGCGCCACCATCGGTGTCGACCGGACCGCGGTCGGCCAGGACATCGTGGACCTGCTCAACCAGGCGCAGTCCCTGGTCAGCAGCATCAGCAACACGCGCTTGCAGGACCTGCTCCGCGAGTCGTTCAAGGCGTTCAACGGATCCGGTCCGGAACTGGCGCGCATGATCCGGTCGTCGCGGCTGTTGGTCGATGAGGCCAACGCCAACACGAACGAGATCGACAAGCTGATCGACCAGGCCGGCCCGCTGCTGAAGGCACAGATTCGTGCCGGCGCCGACATCAAGACCATGGCGAGCAGTCTCGCGACGCTGACCGGCGAGGCCGCCCAGGCCGCCCCGCAGCTCCGTGCGGTGCTCAAGACCGTCCCGGGCGCTGTCCAGACCGTCAACGAGACGTTCGACGGCATCCGCCCGACGTTCCCGATGCTGGCGGCCAACCTGGCCAACTTCGGCCGGATCGGCGTCATTTACCACAAGTCCATCGAGCAGGCGCTGGTGATCTTCCCGGCGCTGATCGCGGCACTGCTGACCGACGCCGGTGGCGTGCCCATCGACGAAGGCGCGAAGCTGGACTTCAAGATCAGCCTCGGCCAGCCGGCGTGCTCGACGGGCTTCATCCCGGCTCCGGAGAACCGCACACCGGCCGACACCACCGTGCGCGATCTGCCGAAGGACCTGTACTGCAAGACCGCGCAGAGCGACCCGAGCACCGTCCGTGGTGCCCGCAACTACCCCTGCATGGAGTACCCGGGCAAGCGCGCCCCCACGGTGCAGATCTGTCGTGACCCGCGTGGTTACGTGCCGATCGGCAGCAACCCGTGGCGCGGTCCGCCAGTGCCGTACGACACCCCGGTCAACGACCCGCGGAACATCACCCCGCCGAACCGGTTCCCGATGATTCCGCCGGGTGCCGACTATGACCCGGGCCCGCCGTCGGTGCAATTGCCGCCGGGGGTGCCCGCCGGGCCGGGACCTGCGCCCAATGCGCCGTTCCCGCTGCCGTACCCGCCGAGCGATCCGGGTCCGCAGCCGCTGCCCTGGCCGTTCTTCGCGCCGCCGGATCAGGTGACTCCGCCGTACGCGATCAACAACCCGCCGGCGCCCGGCCCCGAGGGCCAGCCGCAGGCAAGCGGGCCGAAGGGGCCGCAGAGCACGACGTACGATGCGAATACCGGGGTCTTCGCTGACCCTGCCGGCGGTACTGGAGTGTTCAACGCCGGCTCGAGTAACGGCGACGCAGGCGAGTCCTGGGTCGACCTGATGAAGGATCCAAGGCAGGTTTGATGAGTGACGAACCGGCTGCGACGGACGAGACGTCGAAGCCGCCGGTGACCCGTGCGCGTCGGCGGGCCTCACGGCCCGCCGGCACCGCCGGTTCAGCAGAGGCAACAGTGCTCGACGTGGCGATCCCGTCGACAGCGAGCAAGACATCAGCAACCGAATCGGTGACCACCAAGGCGCGGCCCGCGGTCCAGGTGCCGCGACGGCAACCGCACCGGTCGCTGGTCATGACCATCGGCCTGGCGGTCGTTGCCGTGCTCGTGGCGGCGCTGGCCGGCGGCACCTGGTTCCTCCGGCACGGCAACGGGCAGATCGAGGCGACACAGGACCGCGATCAGCGGTTCGTGGACACCGCGAAGCAGACCGTGGTCAACATGTTCAGTTACACGCAGAACACCGTCGATGAGAGCGTGAACCGCTTCGTCAATGGCATCGGCCCTGGCCCGCTGCGCGACATGATGAACCAGAGCAACAACGCCGACAACCTGAAGTACCTGTTCAAGCAGACGCAGGCCAACTCGGAGGCCGTCATCACCGCGGCGGCGCTGGAGAGCATCGACAACACCTCCAACATCGCGAAGGTGCTGGTGACGGTCCGCGTGACGCTGTCCGACATGAACGGGGTGAACCAGCCGTCGACGCCGTACCGGCAGCGGGTGTTCATCCGCGAGGACGACAGCGGTCACATGGCGGCCTACGACATCAAGTACCCGGATGGAGGCAACTGATGAACCGGTTGCTGGTGGCGCTCGGCGCACTTTTGGCGGTCGCCGTGGTGGCACTCGGGGCGCTCGGCGGGTCGGCGTTCTGGAACCACGT
The DNA here is from genome assembly GCF_045310895.1 of Mycobacterium sp. SMC-18. Taxonomy (NCBI): domain Bacteria; kingdom Bacillati; phylum Actinomycetota; class Actinomycetes; order Mycobacteriales; family Mycobacteriaceae; genus Mycobacterium; species Mycobacterium sp. SMC-18. The sequence goes on along the minus strand of NZ_JBJIAL010000005.1, from coordinate 29,188 downwards.
GGAGCTCTCCGGAGAACAGGCGACGGCCGACGAGTTGCCGAGCCTGGCCAGGTCCCAGATCCCACAGATCCTCGGCTATGAGTACAGCAGCGTGCAGCGTTCCACGACGCAGGCACTGACGCTGATGACTCCGGCGTTCCGCAAGCGGTACGAGGAACTGACGGCCAAGAACAACATCTTCAACGACGCGGTGAAGCGCAAGCTCATCAGTCAAGTGAATGTCGTTGGCGCGGGCATGATCTCGTCGCACCGCGACTCGGGGACGGTTCTCGCTTTCGTGAACCGGGTCATCACCGATGAGCGCAAGCAGCCCAACTACGAGGGCAGCCGGCTGAAGGTCGACTACCGCAAGATCGACGGCAAGTGGCTGATCGACGAGATGACGCCGATCTTCTAGTACCCCAACCTGATTCAGGCCCCGGAGCACTGCTCCGGGGCCTGAATTCTTGGTCGGTCAGTCGCGGGTGTGCGACAGGGCGTCGAGGAACGCCCGGGCCCAGCGGTCGACGTCGTGGGCCAACACCTGCCGACGCAGCGCGCGCATGCGACGTCGGCCCTCTTCCGGGGACTGGGTGAGGGCGTCGGCAATGGCGTCCTTGACCCCGTCCAGGTGATGCGGGTTGGTCAGGTATGCCTGCCGCAATTCCTCTGCGGCGCCGGTGAATTCGCTGAGCACGAGGGCGCCGCCGAGGTCGCTGCGGCATGCCACGTACTCCTTGGCCACCAGGTTCATGCCGTCGCGCAGCGGCGTCACCAGCATGACGTCGGCCGCGACGAAGAACGCGATGAGTTCCTCGCGGCCGATCGCCCGGTGCATGTAGTGCACCACCGCGTGACCGACCTCGCTGTACTCGCCGTTGATGTGCCCGACCTGGCGCTCGATGTCTTCGCGCATGACCTTGTAACTGTCCACGCGCTCGCGGCTCGGAGTGGCCAGCTGTACCAGCACGGTGTCGTGCCGGTTGGCCCGGCCCTCGGCGAGCAGCTCCGAGAACGCGCGCAGCCGCACGTCGATGCCCTTGGTGTAGTCCAGCCGGTCCACGCCCAGCATGATCTTGCGCGGGTTGCCCAGCTCATCGCGGATCTGACGGGCGCGCTGCCGGATGGTGCGACTGCGGGCCTGAGCGTCCAACGCCGCCGAGTCGATCGAGATGGGGAACGCGCCGACCTTGACCGTGCGGCCGTCGTGGCTCACCTCGCCGAGCCGGGACCGGACACCGATGGTGTGGCGCGATGTGTTGGCATCGAGCAGTCGACGGGCCAGCACCAGGAAGTTCTGCGCGCCGCCGGGCAGGTGGAAGCCCACCAGGTCGGCGCCGAGCAGGCCTTCGATGATCTCGGTGCGCCACGGCATCTGCATGAACAGCTCGACGGGCGGGAACGGGATGTGCAGGAAGAACCCGATGGTCAGGTCGGGCCGGAGCTCCCGCAGCATCTTGGGGACCAGCTGCAGCTGGTAGTCCTGCACCCAGACGGTCGCGCCCTTGGCCGCGGTGCGGGCCGTGGCCTCGGCGAAGCGCCGGTTGACCGCGACGTAGGCGTCCCACCAGTGCCGGTGGTAGATGGGCTTGACGATGACGTCGTGGTACAGCGGCCACAGCGTCGCGTTGGAGAAGCCCTCGTAGTAGTCGGCGATCTCGTCGGCCGACATGCTGACCGGGCACATCGTGAGCTCGTCCTGGACGATCGGGTCTTCGTCGCTGTCGGCGACGCCCGGCCAGCCGATCCAGGCGCCACGCTGCTTGCGCAGCAGTGGCTCCAACGCGGTGACGAGCCCGCCGGGGCTGCGCTTCCAGGTGACCGAACCGTCAGGGAGCCGCTCCATGTCGACGGGCAGCCGGTTGGCGACCACGACGAAGTCGGAGTTGCCGACGGGCTTCACGGCGGACTTACCGCCCTTGGAGGATTTGGGACTCGCGGTGGACGCCGCAGAAGCGTCGTTGCCTCCGCGGGCCGTCACGCGTCGAGCTTCGTGGGCCCGATACCCAGCATGGACAGGAACATGCGACATTCGTCGGCATCGTTGGCGTACGCGGCCACGACGCGGCGGGCCTGACGGGCGGTGCTGTCGGCCAGGGGCTCCACGTCGCCGATATCGGCGGGATCAGTTTTTGCAGGCATTACACAACCTTAGGCGACTGTTGTTACGGGCTGGAACTCACCGACGAGTGCGGGTGCACCTCGGGCACCTGTTCTTCCGAGAGGCCGATGCATTCGCCGGTGTTGTGGCCGGTGCACGGGATGCCGTCGACCTGGCCAAGCTGGTTCGGTGCCGCTTCGACAGGGCCGGGTGCCTGCTCGTTGCCGCTCTCGAAACAGGACCCGCTGATGGGGTTCGCCGTCATGCCGGGCGGGCAGCTGGTTTCCCCGAGTAGTGCGGGGGACGCGGGGCCGCTCAGCGCGAGTACGGCGGGCGCGGCGACCGTCGCGACGGCGAAGCCGCCGGCGACCAGGAGACGTCGATGGATCGGGATGCTCATGGCGTCACCGCTTTCGTCGGGGAAAATTTCAGCGTACGCCCAGGTGCTGTGTAGCGAACGGGGAAATTGGCCGCCCGACCAGCATTGTATACAACTTTTGAAAAGTGTATACAGGACGTGTCCCCGTCGATCTGTCCAGAGGAGTACGTCGGTGCAATTTTCAGTCCAGGGTTGGCTGACGGACCGGACGGTGTTGATCACCGGCGGTGGCAGCGGCATCGGTAAGGCCATCGCCCAGGGCGTCGTGGCCGCCGGCGGCAACGCGCTCATCTTCGGCCGTACCGAGGCCACGTTGCAGTCGGCAGTCGACGAGATCTCGGCCGCCGGGGGACCGGGCGCCATCCGCTTCCAGACCGCCGACGTCACCAACGAGGACGACGTCGCCGCCGCTGTCGCGACCGCCGCCGCGTGGAACGGCAAGCTCTCCGGCGCCGTGCACTGTGCCGGTGGCTCGCTGACCGTCGGGCCCGTCACGCACCTGGATTCGGAGATGTGGCGCCAGACCGTCGACCTGAACGTCAACGGCAGCATGTACGTCGTCAAGCACACCGCGCGGGAAATGGTGCGCGGCGGCGGCGGCTCGTTCGTCGGCATCTCGTCGATCGCGGCGAGCAACACCCACCGCTGGTTCGGGCCGTACGGCGTCACCAAGTCCGCGCTCGATCACCTGGTCCAGCTGGCGGCCGACGAACTCGGCGCCTCTTGGGTGCGCGCCAACAGCATCCGCCCCGGCCTGATCCGCACCGATCTGGTGGCGGCGAGCATCTTCGAATTCGAGCCGCTGCGAGAGGATTACCGGCAGTGCACGCCGCTGCCCCGGGCCGGCGAGGTCGAGGACGTCGCCAACCTGGCGCTGTTCCTGCTCAGCGACGCATCGCAGTGGATCACCGGCCAGCTGATCAACGTCGACGGCGGCCAGAAGCTGCGCCGCGGCCCCGACTTCTCGGCCATGATGGAGCCGATGTTCGGCGCCGACGCCATGCGCGGGGTTTTCGCCGACTGAGGCCGTGCGCTGCGCCTACTTCGGCGCGACCACGCCGTGGTCGTACGCGTAGACGATGGCGGCCGCGCGGTCCCGTAGGTCCAGCTTGGTGAAGATCCGTCCGATGTGGCTCTTCACCGTCACCTCTGAGATGACCAGTCGGCCGGCGATCTCGGCGTTGGTCGCGCCCGACCCGATCAGCTGCAGCACGTCGAGCTCGCGGGCGGTCAGCCGGTCGGCGACGTCGTCCGACGGGGCGCCAGGGGCGCGCCGGTAGCCGTTCAGCACGCGCGCGGTGACGGCCGGGTCCAGGTACGCCTCGCCGCGTGCGACGGCGTGCACGGCCCGGATCAGTTCCTCGGCCGGCGAGTCCTTGAGGACGAAGCCGGACGCCCCGGCGCGCAGCGCCGCGGACAGCAGGTCGTCGTCGTCGAATGTGGTGAGCGCCAAGGCCGGTGGGCCGCCGCCGGCGCGCAGCGCGCGGATCGCGTCGACGCCGCTGACGCGCTTCATCCGCAGGTCCATCACCACCACGTCGGGACTGCACCGGAGCACTTCCCGCGGCACCTCGTCGCCGTCGGCGCATTCCCCGACGATGGTGAAGCCGTCCTTGCGTCGCAGGATCCGGCGCAGGCCCGAGCGGACGAGTTCCTGATCGTCGACCAGCAGGACGTCGACGGTTGAATCATCTTTCGGGATGGCGCCGTCAGGCATTGGAAATCCCGTTGCGTGACAGCCGGATTCGGTGCATGGCGCAGTGCGCGGTGGTTGCCGTGGTGACCGGCACGCGCGCCCGCACCGTCCAGCCCTGCGGTCCGGGACCGGCCTGGAATTCGCCGTCGAGCAACGCGATGCGCTGACGCATCCCCGGGAGCCCCGCACCCGGTGTCCCGCCGGCCACAGGTCGCGGCAGCTCGTTGTCGACCGACAGGATGGCGGTGCCCTTCTCCACGTACAGCCGCAGCCGCGCCGCCGAGGACGGGGCGTGCTTGGCGACGTTCGCCAGAGACTCCTGCGCCACCCGGTACAGCGCCAGGCCGATCCCGGGAGTGACCGACGCCGGGTCGACTTCGATGCTCGACTCCACGTGCAAGCCCGCGTCGGCGAAACTCGTCACCAGATCGGGTAGGTCGGACAACCCCGGCTCGGGGGCCAGCCGCAACGGGGCGGCGTCGCGCGCGCCGAGCAGACCGACCGTCTGACGGATGTCCGACATTGCCTGCCGGCCGAGACGCTCGGCGTCGAGCAGGCCGTCCACCGCCTCGTCGACGTCGTTGTCTTCCTGCAGGGCGCGCCGGGCGCCCGTCAGGTGCAGCATGGTCACCGACAGGGAGTGGGCTATCACGTCGTGCACTTCGCGGGCGATGCGTCGGCGCTCGTCGGCTGCGGCCTGTTCGGTGAGGACGTCCTGGCGTGCGCGTTCCTCGATGACGAGACGCTGTTGCAGTTGCAGGATGTGCCCCATCATCGCGGCGATGGCCAGGAAGAACAGCAGGTAGGGCACGAACGTGCTGAGGTGTCCCGTGCGGGACGCGCCGAGTAACAGCAGCGCGCTGGCGAGCAGACTCACGAGGCCGATGCGCATCGGACCCAGCGCGAACGCCTCTCCGAGCATGAACATCAAAAGGAATGGCGCTGCGTCGAGGAAGACCGGTGGCCAGCACAACAACAGCAGTGCCACCCCGGCGAGGACCGACGCGCCGCTGACGGCAGTCGACGGTTTGTAACCGCCCACGATGAACGCGAGGATCGGCGCGAACACGAGGCCGACGGCGACGAACAGCAGCCACGGCTTGGTGAAATCCCGCTGCGTCGCGGCAGTCGCCGCGACCACGAGCGTGCCGGTGTACATCACGATGGGGACCGTGAAGGGGTACTGGTAGGCCACGAGGCTGCGCCGACGCAGCGCGAAGTCACGGAGCCAAGCCATAGTGCCAGCGTAGAGCCGGTACCGGGGTTTACACATCATTCGCGGGACGGCTCGGGCCTCCTACCACGGTAGGAGGCCCGGTCTCGTCCGCAGCACGACGTTTACGGGCCCTGGTCGCTCGTAGTTTCGGACGCATGTGGGACGTCATCGCAAGATTCTGCAGCCGCTTCGCGGTCCTGATCATCGGATTGTGGGTGCTGGCCGCGGCGGCAGGCAATCTGCTTGTCCCGCAGGTGGAAAGCACGGCGCACAATCACGCGCGGGGCTTCCTGCCCGCCGATGCCCCGGTGAACCTCGCCGGCGTCCAGATGGACGAGCAGTTCCACGACGGATCCGGCGGCAATCTCAATTACCTGGTGCTGGAGGGTGATCGCCCGCTCGGTGCGCCGGAGCGGGCCTACTACGACCGCCTGCTGAGCACGTTGCGCGCCGACACCGAGGATGTGGATTCGGTGATGGACCTGTGGTCCGACCCGGTGACGGCGGCCGGCGCGCAGAGCACCGACGGCAAGGCTGTCTACACGATGCTGCGGATTCGCGGCGAGCTCGGCGCCGCCAAGGCGAACGCCGCGCTGGATGCGGTGCGGCGGATCGTCGCGGCTGCGCCGGCACCCGCGGGCCTGCACGCCTACGTCACCGGACCCGGCGCCACCATCGCCGACGAGCTCAGCGCGATCGACAAGCAGATGCTGATGATCACCGGTGTCACGGTGGTGCTGATCGCGGTGCTGTTGTTCGTCGTCTACCGCTCGGTGATCACGTCGGCGATCCCGCTGTTGACCGTCGGCCTGGGGCTCGGGGTCGCGCGGGGTGTCGTGGCGTTCCTGGGGGAGCGGGACGTGATCGAGGTGTCGATCTTCTCGGTGTCGCTCCTGGCCGCGATGGTGCTCGGGGCGGCAACGGATTACGGCATCTTCCTGCTGGGCCGCTACCACGAACAGCGCCGCGCCGGGGTCGACCACGAGGACGCGCTGGTGATCGCGAACCGCAGCGTCGCGCCGGTGATCGCCGCGTCAGGTCTGACCATCGCGGCGGCGCTGTCATGCCTGCTGTTCGCCCAGGTCGGCATGCTGCGCAGCGCCGGATTACCCTGCGCCATCGGCATTCTCACCGGGATGTTCGCATCGCTGACGTTGTTGCCGGCGTTCATTGGGCTGGCCGGCCGGCATGGCCTGGCGCAGCCGCGAAGCCGTGCCGCGGCCAAGGTGCCCGGCCGGAGCTGGCGCCGGGTCGGGACGGTCGTCGCCCGGTGGCCGGGACCGGTACTGGTGGCCTCGTCGGTGATTCTCCTGGTCTGCGCCATCCCGCTCGCCGGTATCCGGCTGGGCTTCGATGAGCTTGCCGCACAACCTGATTCCACCCACGCCAACCGGGGCTACCAGGCCATGGACCGGCACTTCCCGCCCAACCGGCTGCTGCCCGAGATCGTGTCCATCGAGACCGATCACGACCTGCGTAACCCGGCGGGCGTCATCGCGGTCGAACGGGTGACGCGGAAGATCATGGAGATTCCCGGCATTCGCATGGTGCAGTCGGCGTCACGGCCGGCGGGGTCGGTGCCCGAGCAGGCAGCGTTGACCGACCAGGCCGGCACCATCGCCGACCAGCTCGACGACGGGGTGGCCCAGCTGAGCAAGCGGCTCGGCGCCGTCAACCAGCTGTCCGCGACGTTGGACCAGTTCTCCTCGGCGATAACGCAATTGCAGAACGGGCTGGGCGGCAGCGTCCGCGGTCTCGGGCAACTCGGCTCGGGGATCGACGCCATGCACGGCGGCATGCAGCAGTTGCGGGACAACGTCACCTCGGTGTCGCAGTACATGGATCCGTTGCGCGGCTTCACGAACGCCAACCCGAATTGCGCGGCCGATGCCATCTGCTCGCTGGTGCTCAAGGTGGTCGAGCCCATGGATTCGGTGGTGGCGGCCACCGGCACCCTGACCGACAGCACGCGGCAGTTCGGCGCCGGGACCACGGACATGGCCAGGTCGCTGACGGGTGCGCAGGCGTCGGTGCGCTCGATGCGCGCCGCCGTCGACCAACTCGGCGCCGTCACAACACAATTGACCAAGACGGTGGGCGAGACCCGGGGCATGTTCTCCGGGCTGACGGACTACCTGCGCGGGGTGCGGGCCGACTTCCAGGACAGTGGCTCGGGCGGCTTCTACCTGCCGCAGCGCGCGTGGCAGGACCCGCGGTTCCAGCGCGCGGCCGGGTTGTACTTCGCGCCCGACGGCCGGTCGACGCGCCTGCTCGTCTACGGTGACGGCAAGGTGTTCGGCACGGACGGCGCGCTGCGCTCGCCCGAAATCCTGACCGCGGTCCGGGAGGCCACGAAAGAGGGCACGCTGGTCCGAAACACGGTCTTTGTCACCGGTTTCGGCACCGGCACGGCGGAGCTTCGCGGCTATGTGTCGGACGACTTCCTGTTGCTCGCGGCTGTCGCGTTGGCGCTCGTGTTCTTGATCATCCTGATCATGCTGCGCAGCCCGGTGGCGGCCGCGGTGGTGATCGGCACCGTCGTGGTGTCCTACGCCTCGGCGCTCGGGGTCAGCAGCTTCATCTGGCAGGACCTCTTGGGCAAAGACCTCCACTGGGCGGTGCCGTCGATCGCGTTGATCGCGTTGGTGGCCGTCGGCGCGGACTACAACCTGCTGCTGACCATGCGGCTGCGCGAAGAGGTGAGTCGGCCGGACGCGGGTTTGAAGACGGGCATGATCCGGACGTTCGGCGGTACCGGCGGCGTGGTGACCACGGCCGGAATCGTCTTCGGCATCACCATGTTCGCGATGCTGTCCAGCGACGTGCTGAGCATCGAACAGGTCGGCACCACCATCGGCGTCGGACTGCTGATCGACACCCTGATCGTGCGGACGTTCGTGGTGCCCGGCATCGCGGGGCTGCTCGGGCGGTGGTTCTGGTGGTCGCCGGTTCCGCTGGTGCGTGGCGTGGTGTCCCGGACGTTCACGCGCCGGCCGTCGCGACCGCGGCGGGACGTGCCGTTGATCGCCGGCACGGCGCCGGGCCGAGAAGTGTTGCAGGGCGCGGCGGGCTGAGTTCAGCCGGCCACTTTCGCGGTCAATGTGATCAGCTGGTCGAACAGCCCTGCCAGTTCTCCGGCACGCCGCTCCAGCGGGGTGAAGCCATCGGCGCCGAACTCGGTGAACAGCGACAACGACACCTGGGCACGGACGTCGAGCATCTGGAAGTTGGCGACGATCTGTCGCCACTGCTCCACGGCGCGCACCCCGCCGTCGGCGCCGTAGGAGACGAAACCCACTGTCTTGCCGAACCATTCAGAACCGAGGGAGTCCACAGCGTTCTTGAATGCGCCCGGGACGCCATGGTTGTACTCCGGGGTGACGAAGATGAACCCGTCGCAGGCGTCGATCGCCGCGCTCCACCGCTGCACGTTCTCGGACTCGTACTGTTTCTTGGCCGCGGCCGGCACCGTCGCAGCCGTGAGCAGCGGCACGTCGAAGGTCTTCAGGTCGATGAGTTCGAACTGGGCGTCGTCGCGGTGGGCGGCCTGCTCGGCCACCCAGTCGCCGACGCCGGCACCGCTGCGCCCATCCCGAATCGATCCCACGATGATGCCGATCCTCATGAAGTGCTCCTCTTCTGCGTCGTGACCCCGACCCCGGCTCCTGACAGCCTGCCGAACTCGGAGTACCCGCGCGGAAGAATCGCAACCACTCACATGATCAGTGCCCGGCGTCGAACTCCACCGGCAGCGTCTGCGGCCCACTGACCGCCATCAGCGGCTTCCATGGCGCCGGACCCGTGCGGCGAATGTTCGGCATCCGCTGCGTCAGCACCGTGAGCGCTCTGACCAGTTCCAACCGCGCCAGATGCGAGCCGAGACAGTAGTGCACGCCGCCGCCGAAGGTGAGCATCGGCTGCGCATCACGCCGGGTGATGTCGAACTGATCGGGATTTTCGTATACCTGCGGATCCCGGTTCGCCGCAGCGGTATTGGCGACGACGAGTGAGTCCCGCGGGAAGAAGTACCCCGCCAGCTCCACATCTTCGGTGACATATCGCGGCACATTGAGGACGATCGGCGCGAACCGCATGACTTCATCGACTGCCTGGGGCACCAACTCGGGATGCGTGGCGAGTAGCGCCCATTGGTCGGGGTGATCACAGAAGGTGTCCACGGCAGCGGCCAGTTGATTGCGCGTGGTATCGGTGCCCGCCGCAAGGATTCCCATGGACAGCATGAGCAATTCGGGATGGCTGAGCCGGTCGCCGTCGTCCTCCGCGCGGATGAGGGCGGACAGCAGGTCGTCGGTCAGCGTGGTGCGACGCTCCGTGATCATCGCGTCGATGTAGTCGTCGAATTTCTGCCAGGCCGTGAGGATTTCCGATTCGTGTGCGGCCACATCCCACCAGAACATCTTGAAGATGTCGTCGGTCCAATCCGAGATCATCCGCCAGTCGGTGCGCGGCACGCCGAGCAGCGCGCAGATCACCGGGATCGGGTACGGCTGGGCGACGTCGGCGACGATGTCGCAATTGCCCACGGCGGCAACGGGATCGACCAACTCGGCCAGGACGGCGTCGATCAGCGGATCCAGCCGGCCGACGGCCTTGCTGGTGAAGGCCTTGCACACCAGCTTCCGGAGCCGCGTGTGCTCTTCGCCGTCGAGACTGAGCAGCGCACTGCCGATGCGGTCCCAGAGCGGACCGCCGGTGACGCCGCGCGGGACCAGCCCGCGCACGCCGGGCTCATGAAAGCGCGCGTCGCGCAGCACCGTACGGACCAATTCGTAGCTCAGTACCTCAGGTGCGTGCGGGCCGGTGGCCACGGCTCCCTGCCGGCGGACCTCTTTGATCATCCGGTGTGCGGTTGCCGGGTCGTCGACGGCTTCGTAGTCGATGACCGGAAGGCCGGCGTCCAAGACGCTGACAGGATGGCTGGCGGCGATGGTCATCGATGTCTCCCTCGGTTTCGATAGAAGTCACTATCGGGCCGAGGAGGGCGACAACACATCAGCCGAACGGCGTAATTGACTACCTAGTCGAGCTGCACTGTCAGCTCGGCGCCGGTCGCTGCGATGACATCGTCGACGCTCACGCCGGGGGCGGTCTCGCGCAGGATCAGCGTGCCGTCGCCGGGCACGTCGATGACGGCCAGGTTGGTGATGATCCGGTCGACCACACCCTGACCCGTCAGCGGCAGTGTGCAGACCGGGACGATCTTGGGGTTGCCGGCCTTGTCGGTGTGCTCCATGAGCACGATGACGCGCGAGGCGCCGTGCACCAGGTCCATGGCGCCACCCATGCCCTTGACCATCTTGCCGGGCACCATCCAGTTGGCCAGGTCACCGGTGCGCGAGACCTCCATGCCGCCGAGCACCGCGGTATCGATGTGGCCGCCGCGGATCATCCCGAACGACAGCGACGAATCGAAGTACGCCGCACCGGGATTCACCGTCACGGTTTCCTTACCGGCGTTGATGAGGTCGGGGTCGACGTTGTCGTCGGTGGGGTAGGGGCCCGTACCGAGGATGCCGTTCTCCGAGTGCAGCGTGACGTGGACGTCGCCCGTCAGGAAGCCGGGGATCAACGTCGGCAGGCCGATGCCGAGGTTGACGTACTCGCCGTCGATCATGTCGGCCGCGGCCCGCGCGGCCATCTGGTCACGGTTCCAGCCGGTCATTTGGCATCCTCTCGCACCGTGCGCTTCTCGATCTGCTTGTCCTGCGGTCCGGTGTGCACGATGCGCTGCACGAACACGCCGGCCAGGTGGACGTCGTCGGGGTCGATCTCCCCGGGCTGCACCAGTTCCTCGACCTGGACGATGGTGATCCGGCCGGCCATCGCGGCCAGCGGGTTGAAGTTGCGTGCGGTCTTGTTGAAGACCAGGTTGCCCGCGGTGTCTGCGCGCAGCGCGTGCACCAGCGCGAAGTCGGCGTTGATCGACTCCTCGAGCACGTAGCGCTTGCCGTTGAATTCGCGAATCTCCTTGGGCGGCGAGGCAACAGCGACGGAACCGTCGGCCGCGTAGCGCCACGGCAGACCGCCGTCGGAGACCGGGGTGCCGACGCCGGCCGGGGTGTAGAACGCCGGGATCCCGGCACCGCCGGCGCGCATGCGCTCGGCGAGCGTGCCCTGCGGCGTGAGCTCCACCTCGAGCTCGCCGGACAGGTACTGGCGGGCGAACTCCTTGTTCTCCCCGACGTATGACGCGGTGACCCGGCGGACCTTGCCGAGGCCCAGCAGCACGCCGAGGCCGACGCCGTCGACGCCGCAGTTGTTCGAGAACACCTCGAGATCGGTGGCACTCGACGCGGCGATGGCATCGATGAGTTGGTCGGGGATGCCGCATAGACCGAATCCGCCGACAGCCAGCGTGGCGCCGTCACCGATGTCGGCGACCGCTGCGGCAGCCGAGGCGTACACCTTCGAGGTCATGACACTCCGTTCATCCAGTAAACGCGTGACCCACTCAACACGGCACGCCGCTGACAAGGCAAGTCTCTGCTCGAAGCAGGTCGAAAGTGTTCACATGGCGAGCATTGACGCTGTGTGCGTTCACTGAATGAACGCCTAGGATGTGGTGATGACCGGTCCGAATGTCGTCGCCCGCGTGGGGGCGATGCTGCGGGCAGTGGCCACGGCCGAACCCGAAGGCGCCTCCACCACCGAGCTCGGAAAACTGGCGGGGCTGGCCCGGCCGACGGCACACCGGCTGCTCACGGCGCTGGCCGACGAACATCTGGTCAGCCGGGATCAGAAGACCGGCCGCTGGTCACTCGGACCCGAGCTGTATCTGCTCGGGGTCGGTGCGGCCCAACACCACGACGTGACCGATCAGGCGCGTGCGGTGGTGACGCGGCTGGCACGCGAGACCGGCGAGAGTGCGTTCTTCTCGGCCCGTCGCGGCGATCAGACCGTGTGCGTACTGAGCGAGGAGGGCAGCTTCCCGTTGCGCTCGCACGTCCTGCAGGTCGGTATCCGGTTTCCGCTCGGGGTGGCCAGCGCCGGGCTGGCGATCCTCAGCCACCTACCGGCCGCCGACGTCGACGACTACTTCTCCCGCGAACAGCCGGAAACCAATTGGGGGCCAAATCATTCCGAAGCGGCCATCCGCAAGCGCATCGAGCAGACCCGGCGCGCCGGCTATGCCGTCAATCCCGCGCTCCTGGTGGAAGGCAGCTGGGGCATGGCGGCCGCGGTGTTCGACCGACGCGGCCTGCCCGGCTGGGCCCTGAGCCTCACCGGTGTCGAGACCCGGTTCCGTGCCGGGCGTCGACGTGAACTGGGGCGGCTGCTTCTCGAGCAGGCTCACGAGCTGTCGGGCCGGCTGCAGGGGTGACCCCGCGTCGCCGCCCGCGTGGCGGTAGGCGATTGTGGACTGGTGACTGAACGCGCGCGCATCGACTTTCCGTCCCGCATCGGCGTCTGGTGGGCCAGCGACAGCTGGGCCATGCCGGAAGCTCAGGCCGTGGCCCGCGACATCGAAGCCATGGGCTACGGCTCGTTGTTCCTGCCCGAAACCGTCGGCAAGGAATGCCTCACCGAATCGGCGGCGTTCCTCGCGGCCACCGACCGGCTGGTGGTCGGTACGGGCATCGCCAACATTCACGTGCGCCTGCCGTCGGCCGCCGAGGCCGGTGCCCGCACGCTGACCGCGCTGTACCCGGGACGGTTCGTGCTGGGCCTCGGCGTCAGTCACGGCCCGCTGGTGGAGCGGGGGATGGGCGGCACCTATGAAAAGCCGCTCGCGACGATGCGCAGCTACCTGGAGCGCATGGCCGCCGTGCCGGAGGCCATCGAACCCGGGGTGGGCCGGCCGCCCCGACTGCTTGCGGCATTGGGCCCCAAGATGATCGAGCTGTCGGGCAGACAGGCCGACGGTGCGCATCCGTACCTGGTCGTGCCGTCGGCCACTGCGACGACGCGGGAAATCCTCGGGCCGGACAAGTGGATCGTCTCCGAGCAGGCCGTGGTCGTCGGCGGTGATGACGCTGAACAGCTGCGCCGCGCGCACGATCACCTGAACGTCTACAGCGGCCTGCCCAACTACCGGAACTCGTGGCTGCGCCAGGGCTTCGACGAGAGCGATCTGGTCCGTGGCGGGTCCGAGCGACTGGCCCGCGCGCTGGTCGGGATGGGCAGCGTCGAAGACGCAGCGGCGAAGGTGAAGGCGCACCTCGATGCCGGCGCCGACCACGTCGTGGTGCAGATGCTCGCGGAGCATCCGACCGCCGACCCGCGGCCGAGCCTTCGTGAACTGGCGGGTGCGCTGGGCCTGTAGGCCGGCCGGCAGCGCGGCGCGGCGAGGCGTCGTGGATGAACGGCGCCGTTGTGCGCCGGGTCAGCTTGTGGGACTGTCTGTTTCACCGTCGTCACTATCTCCGCTCTCGGCCGGGTAGCGGGTGGGGTGGTGATACTGATTCGTCCTAGGTTGGCCGACATCCAGTAGTGGTGGTGGGGTCCAGTGGGTTCTGCCGTCGGGGCCCATGGTGGTGTGCCAGCCGCCGGTGTCGGCCAGGCGGTTATCGCGGCCGCAGGCCAGGGTCATGGTGTCGATGTTGGTCAGGCCGTCATCGCGCCAGTTGGTGAGGTGATGGGCCTGCGAGCGCGAGGCGGGTGCGGTGCAGTTCGGGCGGGTGCACCCCAAATCCCGCCCGAACAGCGCGAGGCGCTGCGCGGTGCTGGCCGTTCTGGCCGCCCGACCCAGATACAAGGGTTGGCCGGTGTGCTCATCGAACACCGCGAGGTAGTTGTCCGACCCTTGGGCGGCCATCCGGATCAGGTCTTTGATAGGGAGTTTGGTCCCGGTGTGGGTGAGCGCCGTCCCGGCACGTTTTTCCAACTCGGCCACCGTGCAGGTGGCGACCACCGCGACGGGGAAGCCGTTGTGCACCCCGGAGGAGGAGGCCAGCATCATCCGGCCCACGAATTTGAAGGCGTCGTACTGGCGCTGCGCGAGGGTGCGGGTGTCGTTGTCGATCTGTTCCTGCGTCGGGATCCCGGCGTAGCAGGGGTGTGGGTCGGCGGGGTTGCACATGCCGGGGGCGGCGTATTTGTCGAACAACACTTGCCAGTAGGCCCGGCCTTCGGGGTCGAGTTGGGCGGTGACGTCGGTGCGGCCGTCGGGCCGCTGCTTGCCCATGGTGAAACTGCGTTTGGGGTCGGGTTCGTCGTCGTTGGGTTCGGGCCCGTCCTGATCCAGCCGATACAACAAATCCGCCGCGACCTTACGAAGGTCTTCGGGGGTCTTGACCCGCGCGTCGGCCACCAGATCCGTCTCGCACTGCGTCAACGTGATGGGGTCGGCCGCCCACAGCGGCAGCTTCTGGAAGAACCAGGTGATCACCGCGACGTGCTCACTATTGATCGCACCCTCGGCCAGCGCGGCGGCGACCAGTTCCCACACCGGGCCCAACGCCTCCCCGGTGATGGCCGAGCGCGGGCCCAGGTGGTCGCAGTCGCGCACCCGGCGACGGGCTTCTTCGCGGCTGATGCGGTGCCGCACATGCAGCACTTCGGGCCAGTCTTTTGCGCCGATGTCTTTGGCGGTGGCTTGGGTTTGGGCGGCGGCCAGGATCTGGTGATCGACCGCTTCGGCGGCGCATTTCAGGGTTTCGCGGCGCGACTGCAACGCCAACAACGCCCGCACATCCAGGCCGGTGTAGTCCAGGGACGCAACCTGGGCCGCCGCGGCTTCGTAGGCGGCGTACGCCGCCTCGACAGCGGCCGGATCGGTCAATCCCATACATCGAACACTAGTTCGAGCCGCCGACAAGAAGCCGCGGGAAATGTGACGCTAGTTGCCCACTGTTACCAGCGCAAACAAAGTGACCAAAGTTTTTCGAACCCGTTTGCCGAGGCGGCTCAGCCTTGCGAGGCGGCGGCCTTGCGGCGCTGGTACCAGTGCCAGATCATCGGCGTCACCGACGCGACGACGATGACGATGAAGATCGGCTCGATGAGCTTCTGAATGATGGCGAACTGGCCCAGCCAGTAGCCGAGCAGTGTCAGCCCGACGCCCCACACCACAGCACCGAGGACGGTGTAAATGGTGAACACGGCGAAATTCATCTTTGCCGCCCCGGCCGTCAGCGGTGCCAGCGTGCGCACGATCGGCACGAACCGGGCGATGACGATCGCGAAGGGACCGCGCCGCTCGAAGAAGGCGTGCGCCTCGTCGAGATACTTCTGCTTGAGGAACCGCGCATCGGGCTTGAACATCTCGACGCCGATGAACCGGCCGACGAAATAGCCGACGAGGCCACCCAGAACTGCTGCGATCGGGATGAACACGAGCAGCTGCCAGAGCTGGAAGTTGGCCTCCTGCATCTTGTCATCGGCGGTGCCGGCGGCCAGTTTTGCGGCGAACAGGCCGGCGACGAAGAGCAGTGAGTCGCCGGGCAGTACCGGGAACAGCACGCCGGACTCGATGAAGATGACCACCAGCAACCCGACCAGCGCCCATGTCCCGAAGTAGCCGATCAGCGTCATCGGGTCCAGGAAACCCGGCATGGCGGAGATGGTGGTCGTCATGGGGCCCAAAGATACCGGTGTCTGCAGGTGGTTCCGTCAACCGCACATCCCTCGTAGGGTCGGCGCATGGCCACTCACAGGGCAGTTCACGTTGCGCAGGCCGACGGCCCGCTCGCACTTGCTGACGTCGACACCGTCTCGCCGCCACGCGATCACGTCCGCATCGCGGTCGCCGCGTGCGGGGTATGCGGCACCGACCGGGAGTTTCACGCGGGGCACTTCCCGGGACTCTCGTGGCCGATCACCCTCGGCCACGAGATCGCGGGCACTGTCGCCGAACTGGGCGACGGCGTCGAAGACTTCGCCGTCGGGGATCGCGTCGCGGTGGGCTGGTTCGGCGGCAACTGCAACCGGTGCGTGCCATGTCGCCAGGGGCATTTCATGCAGTGCGTCCGCATGGAGGTGCCGAGCTGGCACTATCCCGGTGGCTACGCCGAATCGGTCACGGCGCCCGCGACCGCACTGGCCCGAATCCCGGACGGATTCTCGTTCGCCGAGGCGGCCCCGATGGGCTGCGCGGGCGTGACGACGTTCAACGGCCTGCGCAAGACGCGCGCCAAGGCCGGTGATCTGGTCGCGGTGATCGGCATCGGTGGCCTCGGCCACCTGGGCGTGCAGTTCTCCCGGGCCATGGGCTTCGAGACTGTCGCGATTGCTCGCGGGCCGGAGCGCGAGGCCGCCGCCAAGGAACTCGGCGCCCAGCACTACATCGATTCGACCGCCGCGGATGTCGCCGCCGAACTGCAGCGTCTCGGCGGGGCAGTCGTGGTGCTCGCGACCGCCGCGAGCGCGACGGCGATGGCCGCGACCGTTGCTGGTCTCGCACCGGAGGGGCAACTCGTGACGGTCGGCGTAACGCCCGAGCCACTGCCGATCAGCCCGCTCGATCTCATCAACGGCGGTTTCTCGGTGATCGGGCATCCGTCGGGCACCGCGCGCGATATCGAGGAGACCTTGCACTTCGCCGCGCTGACGGGCGTGCGGGCCGTCATCGAGGAACGGCCGCTCGCGCAGGCCGCCGAGGCCTTCGAGCGGATGAACAGCGGGCACGCGCGTTACCGAATGGTCTTGACCGTCTGACCGGGTGTCCCCGGGTGCCGCACTTCAGCTTCACGTGGCTGACATACTGGCCCAGACTGCAGGTTCGCCGAGAGGAAAAACATGCCCATCGCCACGCCCGAGGTCTACGCGGAGATGCTGGCCCGCGCCAAGGAGCACTCCTTCGCGTTCCCGGCCATCAACTGCACGTCGTCGGAAACCATCAACGCGGCGATCAAAGGTTTCGCCGACGCGGGTAGCGACGGCATCATCCAATTCTCCACGGGCGGTGCCGAATTCGGCTCCGGTCTCGGTATCAAGGACATGGTGACCGGCTCGGTCGCGTTGGCCGAGTTCGCTCACGTCGTCGCCGCCAAGTACGACATCACCGTCGCGCTGCACACCGACCACTGCCCCAAGGACAAGCTCGACGGCTTCGTCCGGCCGCTGCTGGCCATCTCGGCCGAGCGCGTCGCCCGCGGCGAGAACCCGCTCTTCCAGTCGCACATGTGGGACGGCTCCGCGGTGCCGATCGACGAGAACCTGCAGATCGCGCAGGAGCTGCTGAAGCTGACGTCGGCCGCGAACATCATCCTCGAGGTCGAGATCGGTGTCGTCGGCGGTGAAGAGGACGGCGTCGAGGCCGAGATCAACGAGAAGCTGTACACCAGCTCCGAAGACTTCGAGAAGACCATCGACGCGCTGGGCTCCGGTGAGAACGGCAAGTACCTGCTGGCTGCCACCTTCGGCAACGTGCACGGGGTCTACAAGCCGGGCAACGTCAAGCTCAAGCCCGAGGTGCTGGCCGAGGGGCAGAAGGTGGCCGCCGCCAAGCTCGGTCTGCCGGCCGGTTCCAAGCCGTTCGACTTCGTGTTCCATGGCGGTTCGGGCTCGCTGAAGTCGGAGATCGAGGACTCGCTGCGCTACGGCGTCGTGAAGATGAACGTCGACACCGACACCCAGTACGCGTTCACCCGCCCTGTCGCCGCGCACATGTTCACCAACTACGACGGCGTCCTGAAGATCGATGGCGAGGTCGGTAACAAGAAGGTCTACGACCCGCGCAGCTACCTGAAGAAGGCCGAGGCGTCCATGACG
This sequence comes from Mycobacterium sp. SMC-18, assembly GCF_045310895.1. Classification (NCBI taxonomy): domain Bacteria; kingdom Bacillati; phylum Actinomycetota; class Actinomycetes; order Mycobacteriales; family Mycobacteriaceae; genus Mycobacterium; species Mycobacterium sp. SMC-18. Next base: position 11,145 of record NZ_JBJIAL010000005.1, on the reverse strand, counting down.
CAGCGTGTCATCGAGGCGTGCAACGACCTGCACAGCACGGGCCGCAGCGTCTCGGCGGGGCTGGGCAAGTAGCCAGCACCGCTCACTGGCCGGTCATGCCGCAGGATTCGCGAAAACCTGCGTCGTGACCGGCCATGCGGCGTTCATGGCCGAGTGGCCGCGGGTGAGGAGCACCGTGCCCAGCACCGCGACGGCGGCGATGGCCGCGATCACCAACACCAGCGCGATGACCCAGCCCCAGCTGCGCCGGTCCTTCTGCGGCTTGCCGGTGCCGGGGATCACCTGCGGCGAGGCGGGGGGCATCATCTCGGTTTCCGGGTCCGGCAGCGGAGCGATGATCTGCGTCTTGCCGTCGAAGCCCGACGGCGCGGTGAAGCGCCGCACCGGGATGGTCGGGTCGGTCGCCGGGTCCGCGGGCTCGAAGATCTCGGTTGCCGCCGCCGCATCGTCGCCTGTCGAGGCAGCGCGCTGATCGGCATCGCGACGGTCGTCCGGTCCCGTCGGGTTCGACATGGCGGCTGGGTTCGACATGGGGGTGACTGTCCTCCCGAGATCAGATCGCGCACTTGGGCCTACGCATCCTGGAGCAGGCCGCGACGTCCTACCAGGAGCTTAATCTCCCGCCTGCGGGATCTGAGCGAGCGGCCGCACGGCACAATGGCGGCCATGACGCGAATGGGTGATCTGCTGGGTCCGGATCCGGTGTTGCTGCCTGCCAACTTCGAGGCCGAGGACGCTCTCGCCGCCGGTAAATCTGCGACCGACGTTGCTGCGGCGCACCCGACGGCCTCTGTCGCGTGGGCCGCCCTGGCCGAGGCCGCGCTGGCCGACGGTCAGACGATCACCGCCTACGCCTACGCCCGGACCGGTTACCACCGCGGGCTGGATCAGTTGCGCCGCAACGGCTGGAAGGGCTTCGGCCCGGTGCCGTTCGCACACGAACCGAACCAGGGCTTCCTGCGGTGCGTGGCGGTGCTGGCGAAGGCGGCGGAATCGATCGGCGAGCAGGACGAGTACCTGCGCTGCCTGGACCTGCTGGACGACTGCGATCCGGCGGCCCGTGGCGAGCTGGGTCTCTAACTAGTCCGCTTCGCAGTGGCAGCCGTCGGCCTCCGGCGGCTCCACCTGGACGGTGGCGTGGTCGAGTCCGCGAGCGGACAGCACGGCGCGCGCCGATTCCAGCACGCGGGCGGAGTCCGCGCTGGACGTCAGATGCGCGGTGGCCATGTCCTTGCCGGGCACCAGGGTCCACACGTGCAGGTCGTGCACATCGGTGACGCCGTCGACGGCGGCCAGCGCTTCGCGCAGCTCGTCGACGTCGATGTGGCTGGGGGAGGACTCGGACAGGATGCGCAGCGCGGCGCGGGCCAGCGCGATGGCGCGTGGCAGCACCCAAAGCGCGACCAGCACGGCGACGACGACGTCGGCGTACGGCCAGCCGGTCGTGACGTTCACGATGCCGGCGATCAGTACGCCGATGCTGCCGACGGTGTCGGCGACGACCTCCATGTAGGCGCCCTTGACGGCGAGGCTGCTGTCGGCGTCCGAGCGCAGCAGGAGCACCACGACGAGATTCGCGAGCAGTCCCGCGAGGGCGACGACGATCATCGGCACACCGGGAATCTCCGGCGCGTTGCCGATGCGCTCGACGGCCTCGTAGAGGATGAACGCCGCGACGCCCATCAGTAGGACGGCATTGGCGACCGCGGTGAAGACCTCGGCTCGGTGCCAGCCGTAGGTGCGGGCGGCGGACGTCGACCCGCGGCGGGCCAGCAGGACGGCGCCCAGGCCCATGAACATCGCGACGAGGTCGGTCAGCATGTGGCCGGCGTCGGCCAACAGTGCGATCGAGTTGATCAACAGCGCCGTGGTCAGCTCGATGACGAAAAAGACGCTGAGCACGGCCGCGGCGATGATCATGCGGCTGGCGCGCGCGTTCGGGCCATGGCTGTGATCGTGTCCGGCACCCATGCCAGCAATATATGCAGAACTACGCATATGTCGCAAGGCGCCCCGGGATTTGTGCACGATCTTCCGCGGTGGCCGCGGAAAATCGTGCACAAATCCCTACCAGGCGGACCAGAAGCGGGTCAGGGCGCTGCCGATCATCGCCAGCCGCGGCGGCACGCCGGTCAGGCTGACAGCGGAGTAGACGACGTTGAAGAACATGCGGTTCAGTTCGGGGACGATCAGCAGCAGCATCAGGATCAGGAAGCCCCACTGCCGGGCGGGCAGCAGGGCACGCTGCGTGTCGGCGCTCAGGTGCGGTTCCAGCGCGCCGTAGCCGTCCAGGCCGGGGATGGGCAGCATGTTCAGGAACAGCGCCGTCACCTGCAGGAATCCGAGAAAGGCCAGCCCCGCCCAGAACACCGGATGCTCGTTGTCGAACAGCACCGCGGTCGTGACCAGCAGGATGGCGGCGAGCACCAGGTTGGCGAACGGTCCGGCCAGGCTGACCAGGGTGCGCTGCCGCGGCGTCATGTACTCGGTGCGCACGTACACCGCGCCGCCGGGCAGGCCGATGCCGCCGAGGGCGATGAACAGTGCCGGCAGGCCCAGCGACAGCAGCGGGCTGGCGTACTTCGCGGGGTTCAGCGTCAGATAGCCACGCAGCTCGACGTCGCGGTCACCGAAGCGCCAGGCGGTGTAGGCGTGGCCGAATTCGTGCAGACACAGCGAGACGGTCCAGCCGGCGATGACGAACACGAAGACGCCGGCATAGGCCAGCGGCCGCACCTCGGCGCCGCAGAACCAGGCCACGGCGCCACCGGCGGCGGTCAGGGCCACGATCGCCCAGAAGACGGGGCTGGGACGGACTGCGCGCCGGACAGGCATGGTCATGACTGCAAACTAGCCGACCCGCAGCCAACCCTGGATATGGCGGTAGAACGCCGACCGGCGCGCCGGACGGGCGGCCGCCACGCCGTCGCGCTCAACCAAAACTCCGGTGCTCCCGAGCTGCGCCGCGCGGCCGGCAACCCAGCCCCGCCCCGGTCCCGAACGGCCGCGCCCGAGGGCCCGGGCACGCAGCCCCGGCATCCCGGGCAGCGGCTCGATCACGACGCCCGTCGACGTGCCGTCGAACAGCACCGTGTCGTCGACGACGGCCTCTCCGGTGATGGCGTCGGCGCCGGACGGCAGCCAGCGCGCCGACCGGACGATCACCGCGCCGGTCTCGTCGCGGATCAGTGGAACACGTTGGGCGACACCGTCTCTGGCGCGGCGCGCGGCACCGAACCCGCCGCGGGTCAGGGGTGGGACGAAGCCGACCTCGACGTCGAGCCGGTCGTCGCGGAGCAGCCGCGCCAGGGTCGCGGAGAGGTCGGCATGGCCGCCGACGACGATCACCCGGGCGGTGCCGTCGGGGATCGTCAGATCACTCTGCGAGGGCACTGTGACGGCCGTCAGATCCGTCAGCGCACGGGGGATCCGGCGGGCGCCGAAGACCAGCACCACGACATCGCCGGAGACCTCTCTGGCGGTCAAGGCCTCTCCTCTCGTCCTGCTGGGATAAGGTTGCTCACCGGCTGCCACTGTATTCAGGCAGGTAATGCGGGAGGCAAAACGATGCCGGCAATCGTGCTCATCGGGGCCCAATGGGGTGACGAGGGCAAAGGTAAGGCCACCGATCTACTCGGTGGACGTGTGCAATGGGTGGTTCGCTACCAAGGTGGCAACAACGCCGGGCACACGGTGGTACTGCCCACGGGGGAGAACTTCGCTCTTCACCTCATCCCGTCGGGCATCCTGACACCCGGGGTCACCAACGTCATCGGCAACGGTGTCGTGGTCGACCCTGGTGTGCTGCTCAGTGAGCTCTCCGGGCTCGAGGACCGCGGTGTGGACACGTCGAAGCTCATGATCTCGGCTGACGCGCACCTGCTCATGCCGTACCACGTGGCCATCGACAAGGTCACCGAGCGGTACGCGGGCAGCAAGAAGATCGGCACCACCGGTCGCGGCATCGGTCCCTGCTACCAGGACAAGATCGCGCGCATCGGTATCCGGGTCGCCGACGTCCTCGACGAGGAGCAGCTCGCCGCCAAGGTCGAGGCCGCGCTGGAGTTCAAGAACCAGGTGCTGGTCAAGATCTACAACCGCAAGGCACTCGACCCGGCCGAGGTCGTCGAGAGCCTGCTGCAGCAGGCCGAGGGCTTCAAGCACCGCATCGCCGACGCCCGCCTGCTGCTCAACCAGGCGCTGGAGCGCGGTGAGACCGTGCTGCTGGAAGGCTCGCAGGGCACCCTGCTCGACGTCGACCACGGCACCTATCCGTTCGTCACGTCGTCCAACCCGACGGCGGGCGGCGCGGCCGTCGGCTCGGGCATCGGCCCCACTCGCATCACGACGGTGCTGGGCATCCTGAAGGCCTACACAACCCGTGTGGGCTCGGGCCCGTTCCCGACGGAGTTGTTCGACGAGTACGGCGCCTACCTGTCCAAGACGGGCGGCGAGGTCGGCGTGACGACCGGCCGGGCCCGGCGCTGCGGCTGGTTCGACGCCGTCATCGCCCGGTACGCGACCCGCGTCAACGGCATCACCGACTACTTCCTGACCAAGCTCGACGTGCTGTCCAGCCTGGAGACGGTGCCGATCTGCGTCGGCTACACCGTCGACGGCAAGCGCACCGACGAGATGCCGATGACGCAGGCCGACATCGCCCGCGCCGAGCCGATCTACGAAGAGCTGCCGGGCTGGTGGGAGGACATCTCCGGGGCCCGCGAGTTCTCGGACCTGCCGGCCAAGGCGCAGGACTACGTGCTTCGGCTCGAGGAGCTCTCGGGCGCCCATGTGTCGTGCATCGGCGTCGGTCCCGGCCGGGACCAGACGATCGTGCGCCGGGACATCCTCGGGTGACAGAAGGGGCGAGCGAAGCGACGGGGAAAAGCGAAGGCTTCATCGACCAGCACGGCGGATTCCCACGATTCGAGGTTGCCGACCCGGGGCCCGGCTTCGGCCGCTTCCTCGAGGGCATGAGGCGGCTGCAGGACCTGGCCGTCTCAGCCAACCCGGACAGCGACACCTGGGACGACGCCGCCGACCGCGTCGAGGAACTCGTCAAGCTGCTGAAGCCTTTCGAGGCGGCCGAAGGTGTCGGCCCGGCCATCCGGGTGCCGTCGCTGCCGGGCGCCGGCAGTCTGCTGATGCCGCCGTGGACGGTCACCAAGTTCTCGCCCGAGGGCGTCGAGATGGAGGTCGAGTTCAGCCGGTACCACGTGGGCGGCAACTACGCCGTGCACGGCGGGGTGCTGCCGCTGCTGTTCGACCAGGCCTTCGGCATGCTGATCCACGCCGTCAATCGGCCGATGAGTCGCACGGCGTACCTGCACGTCGACTACCGCAAGGTCACGCCGATCGACACGGTGCTGACCGCCAAGGCCCACGTCACCGAGGTCGACGGCCGTAAGACGTTCGTCGCGGCCGAACTGTTCGACCCCGAGGGCAACCTGCTGGCCGAGGCCAATGGCCTGATGGTCAGCCTCCTGCCCGGCCAGCCCTAAGGCTCGGCACGCAGCGCGGGCCACCAGATGCGGGGGCCGATGAGCGTGAACAGCGCCGGGATGATGACGGTGCGCACCACGAAGGTGTCCAACAGGATGCCCAGGCCGACGATGATGCCCAGCTGCGTCAGCACGATCAGTGGCAGCACACCGAGCACGCAGAACACCGCGGCCAGCACGATGCCGGCGCTGGTGATCACCGCGCCCGTCGCCGAGACGGCGCGCACGATGCCCTGCCGGTTGCCGAACTCGGGCGTCTCTTCGCGTGCCCGGGTCACCAGGAAGATCGTGTAGTCCACGCCCAGCGCGACGAGGAACAGGAACGCGAACAGCGGGGTCCCGTTGTCGAGCGCGGGGAAACCGAACAGGTGCACGCTGGCCCAGCCGCCGAGTCCCAGCGCAGCCAGCGCGCTGAGGACCGTCACCGCCACCAGCAGGAGTGGGGCCAGGGCCGAGCGCAGCAGGACGTACAGGACGGCCAGGACGACCAGCAGGATCGCCGGGATGACGATCTTCCGGTCGTGATGCGCTGCCGCCGCGGCATCGCGGGCCTGCGCGTCGGGGCCGCCGACGACTGCTTGCGCATCGATCTGGTGCACCGAGTCACGAAGGGCGTCAATCGTTTTGAATGCTTCTGGCGAGGCGGGCGCGGCAGCCAACACCACCGACCACTGCGTCAGGCCCGACGCCGAGCGCCCGCCCGGCGTCGCCGACACCACGCCGGGGGTGCGGGTGATGACGTCGGCGACCGCGGGGTCCGATGCGATGACGGTCGTGGGATTGGTCAGGCCACTGGGGAAGTGCGCGGCCAGCGTGTCGTATCCGGCGACCGACTCGGCCTGCACCCGGAACTGCTGGGTCTGGGACAGCCCGATGGGCAGATTCACCAGACCGACGCACAGCGCGGCCAAGCCGGCCAGCGCCACGGTGGCGACGCGACCCGGCCTGCGGGACACCCCGGCTGCGACGCGGTGCCAGACGCCGCTCTCGGTGAGCGGCATGGCGTGCGAACCGGTTTCGGGGATGAAAGGCCAGAACAACCGGCGGCCGAACAGCCCGAGCAGCGGCGGCAGCACCAGCAGGACGAAAACCGCGGCGACCACCAGGCCGGACGCGGCCTGGACTCCGAGGCTGCGGTTGCTCGGCGCCGAGGCGAGCAGCAGAGTCAGTAGGGCAAGGACCACGGTGGCGTTGCTGGCCACGATCGCCGGTGCCGCTGCGCGCCACGCCACCCGCAGCGCGTCCCCGTGATCGCTGCGCCGGCCCAGTTCCTCGCGGTACCGCGAGATCAGCAGCAGTGCGTAGTTGGTCCCCGCGCCGAACACCAGCACGCTCGTGATGCCGGCCGTCGATCCGTCCGGGTTCAGCCCCGTCGCCGCGGCCACCGCAGTGCCGACGACCGCGCCCACCTGATCGGCGAACCCGATGACCAACAGCGGGATCAGCCAGAGGATGGGCGAGCGGTACGTGACGATCAGCAGCAGCGCCACGACCGTGGCGGTCACCGCGAGCAGTGTGAAGTTGGCTCCGGCAAACGAATTCGCGATGTCGGCGCCGAATGCGGGCCCGCCCGTCACCTGAGCCCGCAATCCGTCGGGCAGCGCAGCCGATACCTGCGATCGCAGCTCGTGGACCGCGTCGCGGAGATCGAAGCCGGACAGGTCGGTCGCCAGCGGGGCTACTCGCACCGCCGCCTTGCCGTCCTCGGACACTCGAGCGCCCGGTCCGGCCGCGGTGACATCGGCCGGGCTCAAGGGCGCGCCGTCCGTGCGGGTGACGACGATGATCGCCGGCGCGGTCTCGCCGCCGGGGAACTGTGCGCGCAATGCGTCGGCACGGGCGGATTCCGCGCCGGCCGGCACGGCCACCGGCGACCGTGACGCCGAATCCCCGGCGCCGAGCAAGGCCATGGCGGCGCCGGAGAGCATCAGGACGATGAGGGCCGCTGCCCATGCGACTCGAGTGGACACTCCCAAAATATTTCAGATACTTAAACATTAAGCAACTGAACTTCATGGGCGCTATGCTCTCCGCGTGCCAACGCCGCCGGACCGCGCCGACCTGGAGGCGCAGATCGCCGCCGACGTGCGGGCACTGACGGCCGAATCCGACCAGATCGGACGGGCGTTCGCGGCACAGAACGATCTGGGCGCCAATGATTTTCGTGCGCTGCTGCACGTCATGGTCGCCGAGTCCGCGGGCACACCGCTGACTGCGGGCGAGCTGCGCAAGCTGATGGGCACCTCGGGGGCGGCCATCACCTACCTGGTGGAGCGGATGATCAGCTCGGGCCATCTGCGCCGCGATCCCGATCCCACCGATCGGCGCAAGGTGATCCTGCGCAACGACGACAAGGGGCTGGCCGTCGGCCGGGAGTTCTTCAGGCCGCTGGCTCAGCTCAACACCCAGGCTTTGGCCGACCTGCCCGACGCGGACCTCGAGGCGGCGCACCGGGTCTTCGTGGCGCTCACCGGTGCGATGCGGGCGTTCCGCGACGAACCCGCCCCCGGCGGGCGCTGATCACACGGCCGACGAGGCCTTGAGGGCGTCGACGTCCGCCCTGAGCGCGGCCAGTGCGTCCACCACTGTCAGGTTCTGCCCGGCAGCGTTGTGACCGAGCTGCGGCCAGCCGTTCAGGTTCGGGCCGCGCAACTGGGTCTGGATGTCCTGCACGATGGCCAGGATCTGATTGAGAGTCGCGGTGGTCGGGTCCGGCTGAGTCACGGTTCCTCCGTTCAGCAGTGCGATGAGTTGGTCGAGCGTGCCCTGGAATGCGTTGCAGTCCACCGACAGATTCCCGACCAGTGCGGCATCGGTGAATTGCAGGATCTGCGGCGTGGCACCACCGTAGGGGAACCAGTAGCGCTGATTGTCGTTGCCGGGATAGAGGTTTGACGCGTAGCCGGTGCCGTTGACGTAGTTCGACGCGATGAGGCCCGGTACCTGAGAGATGTCGGGCGAGCCGATCTGTTGCCAGTACCAATGCGGGATGTACGACAGCGAGATCGTCACCCCGACGGCATTGAAGGCATTGACCACGGCCCAGAAGTTGTGGATGTCACCGGAATTCGCCTCGAAGTCGAGCATCGCATACTGGCCACCGTTATTGCTGAGCCACGTCTGGGCCTGCGCCGCCGGGCTGTTGGTGGTGACGTAGTGATAGCCGATGTGCGGAAAGTGGTTGTCCCGGCACCACTGTGCGATCACCGGCCAGTACGGATCCCGGTAGTAACTGCCTTCGGACACCTTCTGCTCGATCCAGGAGAAACCCTGGCCGGGTAGCTGGGAGACGAAGGCGATGGCATCGGCCGCCGAGCGGAAGTTGTTGTTCGACGTGTCCGGTCCGTAGAGCGTCACAGCACCGTCTCCGGATTCACCGGCGTCCAGCTCGTCGTGCTCGCCAAAGCCTTTGTGTCGGCGCTGGATCCGTCGTGAGACTGCACCGTCCACTGCAACCGGCCGTCGGCGTCGTGCGTCGCCGTGGCGATCGCACCCGCCTGCTCGTACACCTCGCCGAGGGCTTCGGGTTTGCCCGCCGCGTTCATAGCGAATCCTCGCCTTCTACCGTAGAGGTATTGTCCCGCTTCGATTCTCGTTCTCGGCGGGCACTTTCCACGATAGCGCGATCCTCACGGCCGGGTCGGGTCAGGCGTTCTCCAGTTCGGCGATCACGATCTTCTTCTGGCGCATCATCGTCTGGATCTGCTCGGGGCGGCCCAGTAGCTGATCCATCTTGGCGGGGATGATCTGCCAGCTGATCCCGAATCGGTCCTTGCACCAACCGCATTGCTCGGACTCGGGCACGTGCGAGAGTTTTGACCAGTAGTGGTCGATCTCGTCCTGGTCTGCGCATTCGACGACGAACGAGATGGACTCGTTGAAAGTGAACAGCGGTCCGCCGTCGAGGCAGACGAAATCGACGCCGTTCAAACTGAACCGGCCGTTGAGCACCTTGCCCGACATGCCCTTGAAATGTTCATCAAGTGCCTCGTCCGGGTACTCCTCGACCGAGATGATCCGGGAGTTCGGAAACACCTCGACGTAGTAGTTCATGGCCTCGCGGGCCTGGTCGTTGAACCAGAGACATGGCTGGATGGCTGTCGGCACGTCGTTCTCCTTGTCTTTCAGTCGTTTTCGGTCAGGCAGCCAGCAGCGCGTCGATCTGGCCGAGGGCGCCGGTCATGCCCTCGACCATGCCCATCGCGGTCACCTTCTCGAGTTGTTCGAGGTCGGTGAACCTGGTGACGATCGTCATCCGGGTACCGGTGTCGATCGCGTCGAACGACACCTCGAGGCGCATCGTGGGCATCTCGGGGTCGGGCTCGCCGTCGGGCTGCGAGAAGCCGTCTTCGATGAGAAGGCGCGACGGTGCGTCGACCTCGAGCGTCGTCCACCAGCCCGGTGCCTTCTCGCCCTCGGGTCCGGTCATGTGATAGCGCGACTGCCCGCTCGGGGTGAGTTCATGCCGGGTGAACGTGGCCGGCCACGTCGGCGGACCCCACCAGCGTTCCAGCTGCCGCGGGTCTTCCCACACCTGCCAGACCCGGGCCGGCGGCGCGGCGAACTCGGCCACGAAGGTCATGGTGAGGGCTTGCGGGTCGGCGGCGCTGCTGATCACCGTCATCGGTGGTCCTTTCGTTTTGTGCTGCTTGATTTTTCGTGTGGTGGGTAACCGTCTTCGGCGAGGATCGCCTCGATGCTCGCGGCACGGTCGTGCCAGAGCGCCGCGTACCGCTCCAGGAGCACGCCCGCTCGGTGCAGGGTTTCGGGCACCGCACGCACGAGTTGTTCCCGGCCGCGGCGCTCTTTATGCACCAACGCGGCACCGGCCAGTACCGCGACGTGTTTCTGCACCGCCGCGAAGCTCATGTCGTAGCCGCGGGCGAGCGCGCTCACCGACTGGTCGCTGCGCATCGTGCGGGCGACGATGTCGCGGCGGGTGGCGTCCGCCAATGCGTGGAAGATCCGGTCGATCTCCGCATCGGTGAAGGCCTCAGGGGAAGCATTTACAACCATTTGGTTGTAGGTTAGGTGGTGTTGCGAGACAGGTCAAGAGTCCCTTGCCGAGAAGGACCAAATGGCGGCTGTGGCGTGCTTGTCAGCGACCATTTGGTCCTTCCCGAGCTAGGGCAATCCTGACCATCCCCGCTCGAGCAGCGCCGTGCGGGCGTCTTCGACGATCGCGGGCCCGGAATCTTCCTTGATGACGTGGATGACGTGCCACTTCAGCCTCAGCAGTTCCCGGTTGGCCCAGATGTCCATCGAGTACTGGCGTCGATCAGTCAGGTGCTGGACGCCGTCGTACTCGGCACCTACCTTGAATTCGTCCCAGCACATGTCGATCCGGCGGACGTAGCGCCCGAACTCGTTCCGAACCACGTACTGAGTTGTGGGCCTGGGCAATCCGGCGTCGATGAACAGCAACCGCAGCCGGCTTTCGCGTGGTGATTCGGCGCCGCCGTCGACCAGAGGCAACGCCTTCCGCAGGCGAGCCAATCCCCGCGCCCCACGGTGCCGCTTCGTGAGCAACTGGACGTCTTCGTGCCCGAACGGCGCAGCGTTCATCAAGGCTAAGTCCCCTGGGGTGGTGGGAATTCGGGGACGGGGCTGAGGTGGGCGGAGATGTTCAGGCCGTGTCGGTGCC